>PMBQ01000154.1 GCA_003152955.1 Candidatus Bathyarchaeota archaeon | reverse complement strand
GGATTCAAAGGCGCGAATAGCACCGAGATCGATCCGAGCACGTCTCATCCGGTAATCGACCTAATGCCGGAACAACGTGATGTTGAATCGAAGGGGGCAACGATGAGACTTGGCGCCCACGAGATTCGTGTTTCAACTGACACAAAAGCGAGTCTGCTCTACAAGAGGGGAATAATCTCTGAGAGACACAGACACAGATACGAGGTCAACCCATCCTATATAGATCAAATCGCCAAAAGTGGTGCTGTGTTCTCCGGCCGAAGTATCGACAGAACAAGGATGGAGATATTCGAAATACCCAACAATTACTACTATTTGGGAACCCAGTTTCACGGAGAGTTCAAATCCAGGCCTGGCAAACCCTCGCCTCCCTACTATGGACTGATCAAATCAGCGCTGGACAAGAAAGTGGGAAAACCTGCTCCAGAACTTCTTCCATGACTGATTCAACCAAGAGCATTCTAGCCTGTACGCTTCGATTGTGAAAAGCCGTGCTATAAGTTAGCCTTTGTCAAGAAATCCCAGCGCATATTGTGATGTGTCGTTCCCAATCTCNNGGATGAGCGTATGAACAGCTCCGCGGTTTTGCTGTAAGCAGGAGATTTCAACGGGGGCTGGTCTTATTATGGCAAGCGCACGACTGAGCATTTCGCCAGGTTCATCACGCAGAGGGTTAGTGCAGATCCAGGGACCAATTTCGCAGTCATCTGGATATTCCCGGGACATAAGGTAAGACGCTGATGAAGCATCTCGCCCTGAGCCGATATACCAACCCGCCTTCTCGCGAAGCACATCTAGAATCAGTTTCGACCTGTCAGCTCCAAACGCCTTTCTATCCGCTGCCATGACCTTGGTTAGCAGAGGCGGCCGAAGGAATTGGGGCGGGTTCTTGGGATGCTTCGCCCGCGCTGCACTACGTCTGAGCCGAAGGAACGAGGAGTCCTTCACGAATCCAAGATTCTCGTAGAACCTCTCGTGCTCGCTGAAACAATAGAGCGCGATATGCCTAACGCCTGACTTCTGCAGGAAGGAGACTGCGTGCTCGACTAGGCTCTGCCCGATATGCTTCCCACGATGGCCCTCGTCTACGATAACATTGCCAATCCAGGCAAGTTCCTTGCCGTAGACGGTCGTGGTCGTGAGCCCGGTTCTTGTGATCCCATCGTAAGCTATGAAGCAGCCACGCGGGTTAAGACGTCTTAATCGCCTATAGGCGTTCGGTGTTATGCCCCATTCTTCTTGGTCCGTCAGTCTTACTGCAAACGGTATGTCCTTAGACTGCATTCGTTTTATCCGTAGCATTTCAATATGCTCAGAAACGTCTATGGATATATTCTGTTAATCAGGCGCGGAAAAGCGATCGCGTCTCTGATGTGCTCGAGCTTGCATATCCATGCTAGTGTTCTTTCGACGCCTAGGCCGAAACCTGAATGGGGAACTGTTCCATAACGCCGAAGATCAACGTACCATTCGTAGTCTTCAGGCTTCAGGCCTTCTTCGCTCATTCTTGTCAAGAGGGACTTCAACTCGTGGATTCGTTGACCGCCTCCAGTAATCTCGCCGTATCCTTCAGGAGCGAGCAGGTCAACTGAAAGAGTCACGTCAGGATTCTTCGGGTCGGGCATGTGGTAGAACGCCTTCGTTCCCTTGGGGAAATGGCTCACGAAGAATGGTTGCTCGAAGTTCTCAGTCAGCACTTTTTCCTCTTCGTAGCCCATGTCCGTACCCCATTTGAAGTCAGGCCTGGACTTCTGAACTAGTTTCACTGCATCATCGTAAGTGATTCTCGGGAACGGTGTTTTCACATTCTCAAGTTGACTGGGATCGCGTCCTACGAGTTTCAATTCCTCTTGCATGTTCTCTCGGATGTGCTTGCAAGTCTCGGTGACGAGTTGCTCCTCGAGGTGCATTAGGCCCTCCAAATCGAGCCATGGCTCCTCAACTTCCAAATGCCAATACTCGGTCAGGTGGCGTCTAGTTCGAGATTTCTCAGCACGAAAGGAAGGTGCGACAGTAAAGATCTTGCCCACGCTCGATATTATCGCTTCCGCGTAGAGTTGCCAACTTTGAGTGAGGTACGCTTTCTGGTCGAAATACTTGACCTCGAACAAAGTTGAACCCCCCTCGACGGCAGCAGTGACGAGGACCGGGACCTGAACTTCCAAATATCCATGATCAACGAGCCATCTCCGCATTTCGTCCATCAGTCGTGCCCGGATTCGCATCGTTGTCTGGAGCTTTGGATCTCTTATCCACAGATGTCTGGTGTCGAGCAGAAAGTCAGGTCCATGATACTTCTTCGCAATCGGGTAGCCGTCCTCGGCAGGATACAGCACATTGACCTTTTTGCCCAAAATCTCGTAACCGCGAGGAGCCCGAGGATCCTTTCTTACCGTTCCTATGATTTCGATCGTGCTTTCAATAGGAATCGAGTTCAGCCTTTCAAACTCCTTCGCATCAGTTTGATCCTTTTTGACGGTACACTGTATTACACCAGTTCCGTCCCTGAGTTGAAGGAACAGAATTCCTCCGCTCGATCTAATGTGGCTAAGCCACCCTCTTAGCGAAACGTCGTTGTCGTCCTTCTTGCCCGAGAGAACGTCCACAATATCGGTTGCGTTCTGAATCATCGTGCATCATCACGAGAAGTTCTCGATGCCTCAGATGGTGAACAATATGTGAGTGACTTTGACGTTGATAGCTGCGTTAAAGCGGTCACCCATGGAGAGGACACCATCACAAACCAACGAGTGTTCTGTATATAAATCGATGCGAAGGTAGCCTTGAGTTCATTCACAATCTATTCTTCGCGACGTGAAAGTGTGACGATAACTGGTCTCATCTCTCCTGCTCTGCATCTGGCTCTGGGCTTTATTTGAATCGGAGACCCCTGTAACTGAGAAGACGGTAGGTCTTTGGCATCATGA
>PMBQ01000453.1 GCA_003152955.1 Candidatus Bathyarchaeota archaeon | reverse complement strand
TCTAGCATGAACGAGAGTCCGTAGTAGACTAGGATTAGGCCGAAAGCTATCAAGACGAGTTTGTAATATTTCGACCCGACGATGTTCTTTCCCTTTTTCGCGAAGTAGGCTAGTGACGATAGGAATGCGTAGTCCATCCAAACATGGGACACGTACATGATTAGCACGCCCACGATCGCAGCGAAAGCTAATGCTTGAACAATGAGCACTGAACCTATCGTTAACCACCACAATATGAAGTAAGGATTGAGTCCAGTCAACGCAAATCCTAGAACAATTGAGCTCGCTGGGAGTCTACTGGTTTTCGTGGTGCCGCTGGGGTTGCCTCTAGTTTTGACTGTTTCGTAGATCTGCAGGATGCCGAACCCGATCAATCCCAGACCTCCCACGAGACCAATTATGTTCTTGATCATTGGTTGGCTTGTGGCTGCGAGTAGGCCGAAAGCTAGAGCGAGCACAAGGGGAAATTCAACAAGAGTGTGACCGACGGCGCAGGAAAACCCGGAACGCGCCCCTTGCTTGGATCCTTGCATTAGAATTCCGAAAGACAATGGACCTGGAGCAAGGGCGCCCGAGGCTGTCACAACCACGACTGTCGCAATGAAGTCGAACAAATTCATTCCTTGTAGATCCCTTTGAGCCTAATCGAGTTTTGTCTGGAGGTTTATTTGAGCTTATTCGGATAATTCCGTATCCATAAGCAGTTGAATTGCTAGCGTTAAGATCGCGCGTAACGCATGGCAAGTCACTACTGAACTATCTACTTACTCGAAAACCCTTTACCAGCCCATTTGATTCTTCCCCGCCTACTTCATTTAGAGAGCAAGCGAGAGCGGATCTGCAAGTGAAAGAATCGAGGGAGAAGGAAATGGCGGCTGTCTCCTCCCTTGCAGTGGCAATCGCGTTAACTACCATGAAAGCAATTGTGGGGATTCTCACCAACAGTCTAGGCATCATTTCTGAGGCTCTTCACTCGGGACTTGACTTGGTCGCTGCTGCTACAACTCTCTACGCAGTTAGAATCTCAGGCAAGCCTCCGGACAGAGATCACCACTTTGGTCACGGGAAGTACGAGAGCTTCTCCGCACTAGTCGAAGTGATTCTGCTGCTTGCAACCTGCGCATGGATAAGCTACGAGGCGTTGCAACGCCTGTTATTTAGAGAAACCCATATCGAAGCGAGCGTGGCCGCTTTCGCAGTCATGATGATCTCGATTGTGCTGGATTACTCCAGGTCACGCATTCTCTANNGCGCTCGAAGCGGACGCTCTTCACTTCAGCACTGACATAATGAGTTCGAGCGTTGTAATCCTCGGACTTCTTTTCGTCTCATTCGGTTACCGAATCGCCGACCCTCTGGCAGCCATAGGAGTCGTCATAGTAGTGGTCGCGCTGAGCCTGAGATTAGGAATGCGGACCGTTGCAGTTCTCCTAGACCGGGCACCGGAAGGACTGGCGGACAGCATCGTCGCAGAGGTTGTGAAGATTCCTGGAGTTCGCTCAGGCGGTCGGATAAGGGTTAGACCTTCAGGAGCACAGACTTTCATTGATTTGGAAGTTTTCGTTGACAGATCTATTAACTTTGAAAGAGTGAACGCTATTGTAGTGGAGGTCGAGCGGGCTGTTAGAAATCTCGTTCCAAATAGCGACATCGTGGTAAGAACCCAACCGGCTGTTTTGACTGAGAAGAAATTTTCTGATGAGGTCAGATCGCTTGCCTCACGGATCAATGGAATCCGAGGTATTCACGACATCGCAGTTAATGATTCGGAGAACGGGCTTCAGGTCGAAATGCACCTTGAGGTTGATCCGAACGCAAGTCTAGAAGATGCTCACGCGATTTCGAGCAGGCTTGAATCATCAATCAAAAAGAACATCAACGGAGTCGTTGAAGTTGTGACACACATTGAGTCACCTGATGAAGAGCCAATCATCAGCGCAGACGTCACATCGGAATCCTATCAAATTGTTCAGACAATTAGGGAAACGGCCCTCCAAGTTTCAGGGGTGAAGAGTTGCGGTGACATCGCTGTGCATACTGCTGAGGACGGACTGCATCTAACACTCACCTGTATTCTTGAACAGAATTTGTCGGTCGCGGAGGCTCACGAAATATCAACCCACATTGAAGAAGCTCTTCGCAGGAAGATCAGGGGGGTCTCAAAGATCCTAGTTCACGTGGAGCCTTACGTAGGACCCTAGATTCAAGCTTCGGGAGTCAGGTTTCTACTTATTCTACCCAGGGCTCTCACAATATCATGCTTCGTGAGTAGGCCTATCACACTTGCTTCTCTGTCAACCACAGGTATACTTCCTATCCCCTTATTGATGATAATCTGTGCTGCCTGAGCTAGGTCTGTCTCGTCGCCCGTGGTCACAGGGTTCCTCGTCATCAGATCCTTCGTAGTTATCAGCGCTTCGTCGTTACCCGCTCTTGAGCCCAAAGAGAGGATCCGATGACTGTGAGCTTTCTCTCTGATCGACAATAGATCAGATAATGTCACTATTCCCACCAGTTCCTCATCAATGACGGGAACACTTGGTTGTCTGTAGACGATGCCATGAGCGACATGGACAATTGGATAATCGCTTTTGGCGAAGATGAAATCCCTCGTCAAGAACTCATTGACTTTGAACCTGCCAGGGAATTTCTGGGCGAAATAGTGGCATAAATCAGTTTCTGTCATTATGCCTGCGATTGGGTTGTCATTAGTGACGATTGTATAGGTCAAGTTTTCCGTATCAAACAGCCGAGCTGCGTTGAATACGAGCAGGTCCGGTGTCAAGGTACGAATCGAGTCGGAGGAAGCTTCAGAGACCACCATATCGTCAAGCTGACGTGTAGTAATGTCCTCTAGGAGGAACCGTGCGATATCACGCTTCGATATGTAACCGACCGGTCGGTTACGTTGATCAACAACAACTAGTTGGGAGACGCGGTTCTTCGTCATCATGTCTCTTGCTTTCAAAAGTGAGTCTGTCGGTGTGATTGTGATAACCCATGTTGTCATAACATCGGCGACTGTATCTATTCTAGCTACGACCTGCAAGTCCGCCATCGACAGAATCCGTCTCTAACTTCGAATTTGCAGATCGCTATCTCAATTTTTGATATAAGCCAGCTCAATGGTTCCCACTACTGGTTTTGATGTTCGAGAGAATAGATTGAAATTAGAATCCAATAGGATTTCTTTTTCGTATATCCCGAAGCAACAATGTCTCGATCAGTATTTACTAACTGTAGTTGTTAACGTGATCTTGAGCCCTCTTTGACGCAGTCGACTCATGAATTTCTGGCGAAGTGCTGCTTTGAAAGCGAGTTCAGGAGGAACTAGGCCTCTCTCCTGAATGAGTCCTGCGCCGAGCATCTGCGCCGCCACAGAGCATGGGAATGCCGTAGTCCGAGCCATGGAAGTCAATTCGTGTCGGGAATCGTAATGGTCAATCATCTGGTAGCGCTGGTGAATACGTTTACCGTCACTCTTTCCTGTCACATCAACACGAAGGAGTGTAAGATCCTTCTCTTTTCCGAGTTTGATTCGTTCAGAGAGTACCTTTGAGACGAACTTTCTGGGCACTATTCGATGTCCGTCCATGAACACGGGATTGGTCTCCAAGAGCCCGCATTCTATTAGGGTTCGTATCTGAGCGACATGCCCAGGCCAGCGAATCGTCTTCTCATCCATTTCTTTCAAGCCTTGCATTGTATGCGTTAGGGTTGAGAGTCCGTCCGTGTAGAAACATTCACAATTCCCTATCGGTTGAGGAAAGCTGATTGTTTCGAGGCC
This sequence comes from Candidatus Bathyarchaeota archaeon, assembly GCA_003152955.1. The sequence continues at coordinate 8,786 of PMBQ01000453.1, read as the reverse complement.
CGTTAATGCATCGACCTCAGTGAGCCTACCGTTCTTCACTATCGCCGCTTTGCGAATGTATTCCTCAAGCACCGCCTCAAAGGAGAAGACGATTCTATAGTTCAAGGGTGGTTTTGGTCGTTCCGGAACGCCACCGACCTTTATGTGAACCTCATCAACCTTCTCCATCCTATCCGCAGCGTCCATGGCGAGAATATTGGTCAGCCCAGGCGCCAAGCCGCATGCCGGGATTATCGTGATTCTCTTCCTCTTGGCAGTCAGGTGGACCTTGCTCTGCTCGAACCGCCAACCAAAGATCAGGTCAACGAAACTCACTCCAGCCTGCAAAGTGGATTCGATTGCATATTCGCTTAGCCCGTGAGGTAAAGCGCCAACGCCGACATCAAAATGCTTCAGAAGTTTGGCCGTTTCCGAGCGATTGATCACGTTGTGGACCTTAACTGAGAGTTTCTCGGAAGATTCAGCTCGGGCGAGTGTGTTCAATCGGTTGCGGTCGATATCGCATACCATCACCTCGTCGACATCTTCCGACCTGACAAGGTCACGAGCAATGGCAGATCCCATCAAACCCGAACCGAATACAGCCACCTTCATACTCACATTCTCCTTGAAACGTAAAGCGTCCTGGTATGGCCGACAAAGAAGTAGATATGCTATCCTAAACAGAATCGCGGGTTAGCGTCGACTGGCGACACTCGCTTTGGATCTGATTGCTTTCTCCAGCATCTTGGTCATACAAAATGTCACGGCGGCGTTGACGTATTGGCAACTGGCACAGACCTACTCTGCCGCCGTCGCGACACCCATTCTCGTAATTACTGCCCTTGAAACGACAGGCTTACTGTTCTTGTTCCGGGTCACTTGGCAATGATATAGCCCGGATTCTGTATCAGAGTCATCCACTTGTTCTCTCCATTGACTTAATTTAGGCCAACTATCGTAGTCTTGTTGCCGATCTGTGATTTCCTCAATTGTAGGTTACTATCGGGACCCGCAAGATTCCTTACTGCTCGACTTTCATGTTAGGGTTTGGACGGGTAGTAGAACTGGATGCCTGTTAACATGTATTGTATTCCAATGGCGGCGATGAATACAGCCATCAGTTTTGCTATGACAGCTGAACCATTCTGCCCAAGCAACCTGTATATTCTATCTTCCGAACGTAGAATCAGCCACGTAAGGAACATAACGATTACAATCGAGATGAGAACAACAACGTATCCTGAAGACTGAAGTTGCACAATTGTAGTAGTAATGGCCCCCGGGCCAACGAGAAGTGGAATGGCTATTGGGACGGCCCCAACGTCTTCGACGGAGCCTGTCCTTTGAGTGGTCTCTCCCCTGATCAGGATGTCCATGGACAAGAGCAGGAGCAGTATGCCGCCCGCTACCATGAAGCTGTAAAGTGAAATCCCGAAAATCGACAGGATCTGTTCTCCTGCCACTGCGAAAGCAACAAGAAGCGCGGAGCCAGTGTAGGCGGCGATTCTGAAGTTCTTACGCTTCTCATCAATTCCCATATTCCTGGTCAGAGTGAAAACGGCGGGAACCGTACCTATGGGGTCGACGATTATGAACAGCGCCACAGTTGTCTTAAGCAGGCCGTAGAGGAAAACTTCAGTAGGACTCATTTCAGCTGGCTCCGTTTTCGTCGATTGAGTGCGTTTGCACATGCTGGGAGATAAATTGTGGTCGATTTTGACAGTAATTGTGTGCATATATCAGCCAAATCAGATGGTGAATCGACCTCGCCTATCGCCATTCTCGCTAGTCAGATTCAGCTTCTTGCAGCATTTGTTGTCGGCGGTTTAGCATTCGTCGGCTCCTACTACCACTGAGAGTCACCAAGGTATTTACTCCCCTGAGAGTTAGTCAAGAGGAAAGGACGCCGGCTTGGACACTACTCAGCACGGCGAGGAAGGAAACGAACAGATCAAGTGAAGCAGTATTCGAAATCCCTGAAAGTTTTCGCGAGCAGAGTCTCTCGGTTTCGCCTCCGTTTCCGAAATGAGTTGTCTGAATCGTTCAATCGCCGAAAGTTGCCATTGAATACTGTCAGTCTTTTTTCCACAAGCGCTGACTGACTAGCAAGATGAGCACGTACATCACGAAGCCTACGGCGCAGATCGTGAACGGCCTATTGCCCACATATTCCTCGATGAGGAGAGAGCCTGCGAAGAGCATGCCTATGACGCTTACTATGAGAATGAGCTTCCGGCCAGTCGAGAAGGCGATTTTTCCCGGCCACGCTAGCAAGAGGATTATCAGCATAATTGTGTACATGGTCAATCCGTACATGCATGACGGATAACCCAAGACCAGAGTACAGCCGCCGTTCAACGGACATGTGGATGAAAGAAGAACGCTGGCGGTTAAGTAGCCCGAGAATCCTATGCCGAAAACGATGAGAGCAAGTAGCACTACGGAGGTCTTCGTGAAATTCGTCATCACCAATGCCTCTTTTCAACTATTCTGGGTATAGTGGGGTGGATAAGTACCTTTCACCGCTGCTAGGTAATATGGCGACGATAGTCTTTCCTTTCCCTAACTCCTTCGCTTTCTTCAATGCTACATGCATTATTGAGCCTGAGCTCATTCCGATCAGCAATCCCTCCTTCTTCGCGGTTTGACGTGCGACGTTGAATGTTGCTTCCTTTTCGGTATCGCCTATTTCGATTACTTCATCGAACCATTCGCTTCTGAATAGTTGGGTGGGAAAAGGTTCCTTCGGATTTCTGAGACCTTGGATGGCGGTTCCGAGTTTAGGAGTAACTCCCACTATTTTCACTTCGGGTTTAGTTTCTTTGACGCGCATCGATGTGCCCACTCCAGTTCCAGCCGTTCCTACGCCGACCACGATCATGTCGAGCTGTCCGTGGGTTTGTTCGAGTACCTCTTTGCCTGTAGTCTCGTAGTGGGCGAGGATGTTTGCTGGGTCTTTGAATTGGTCTACGTCAATGTATTCTTCAGGATTCTCTTTCAGCATCTTCTGTTTAAGTTCAATTGCTCCAGCGGTTCCTTTCGCTGCGGGGGAAAGGATGAGTTCGGCACCGTAAGCTCGTATAATCCTTCTACGTTCAATGCTTACCGACTCTGGCATAACTAGGGTGAGTTTGTATTGTTTGGCGGCGGCGATCATGGCTAGAGCTATGCCCGTATTTCCGGACGTAGCCTCTAGGATTCTCTTTTCCTTGTTTAGTCGACCCGCGCTTTGGGCATATTCGACTACGTATAATGCCAATCGATCTTTGACTGAACCCCCAGCGTTGAACCATTCGAGTTTGGCGTAGACCGTAGCATCATTTGGCCCAGTCAGATTGTTTATCTTGACAATGGGCGTCTTTCCAATCAGATCTAATACGCTGTTCGCAACGATCATCGACGATACACCTGATTGACATGCGCACTAGGCGAATTCGTTATTGAGTATAACGCTGTTATGGAAATGAGGGCTATATACTATAACGATGTTNNTTTCGATTCCTAGTGGCGAAGGAATTGGTTAGCAAGCATCACTACTCTCAAAGTGAGGCAGCCAAGAAGGTGGGTACGACTCAAGCAGCGCTTAGTCAGTATTTTGATTCGAAGCGAGGGCGGAGATGGTCTTCTCAATCTAGCCTGCTATCCGCAATCAGGCCATTTGCGCTCTCCACTGCTAACCAAATAGCCAGGGGGGAAGTCTCGATGGTCGACACGATCCAATTATTTTGCGTTTTCTGCCAAAGCATGAAACGAGGGACTGCGTGCCGCATTCATAGACGCGATGCATCGCTACCTGAGACCTGTGCCGTATGCAAACCTGTCATGTCGCTCTAGTTCTAGATACGAGAAGAACGATCGACATTTCTAACGACTTACTGGGCGGAACATCGAAAGAAGCAAACTAAACTGGTTCATAAACGCGATTCCTAATGGAATAATTGCGACACCAAAATATTATTACTAGAATATTCGTTGCGGAGGTCAGGAAGCATCTGAAATGCCTAGAAGATTGGACACATTAGCTTTGCACGTTGGCCAAGAGGGTGCAGACCCGGCTACTGGAGCAAGGGCAGTTCCCCTTTACCAGACGACATCTTACGTCTTCAAGAGTACGGAGCATGCAGCAAACCTCTTCGGCCTAAAGGAATTCGGAAATATCTACACTCGGATAATGAATCCGACCACTGATGTCTTCGAGCGAAGGGTCGCCGCCATAGAGGGAGCTACAGGCGCTTTAGCGGTGGCCTCAGGACAAGCGGCAGAGACTCTCGCGCTATTGGCGATCACACAGGTGGGTGACGAGATTGTGTCCGCCAACAACCTCTATGGTGGAACGTACGAACTGTTCCACTACACGTTCCCGAAACTGGGAAGAAGAGTAAGATTCGTCGACTCCACCAAACCCGACGAATTCAGGAAAGCGATCAACGAAAAGACGCGAGCGATATATGCGGAGACGATCGGGAACCCCAAGCTGGACGTCCCAGATTTCGAAGCAATTGCACGAATTGCACACCAATCTGGAATTCCTCTTGTTGTTGACAATACTGTGGGTGTTGGATTGGTTAGGCCGATTGAATATGGGGCAGACATAGAAACAATATCGGCGACCAAGTACATTGGCGGACACGGTACGTCCATTGGTGGTGTAATCGTCGACTCTGGAAAATTCGATTGGAGCAAGGGCAAATTCCCCGAGTTCATTGAACCAGACCCCAGCTATCATGGAGTAAAATACTGGGAAGCTTTCGGGAATCTACCAGGTCTGGGAAACATAGCGTTCATCACTAAGGCTAGAGTGCAGCTGCTCCGGGATCTCGGACCGGCTTTGAGTCCATTCAACTCATTCCTGTTCATACAAGGACTGGAGACACTGCCCCTGAGGCAAAGGAAGCATTCTGAAAACGCGTTGGAAGTGGCAAAGTACCTCAAAGAGCATTCATTGGTCCAATGGGTCAACTATCCGGGATTGCAGGAGCATCCAAGCCATAAACTCGCAACCAAATACCTTCGCGGCCACTACGGTGGCATCGTGGGTTTTGGAATAAAGGGCGGATTAGCTGCTGGACGAAAATTCATTGAATCGGTAGAACTTCTCTCCCACCTCGCGAACATAGGGGACGCAAAGAGTCTTGTCATCCACCCAGCTTCAACGACACACCAACAGTTGACCAAAGAAGAACAAGCGGAAACAGGAGTAACAGAGGACTACGTCCGACTCTCCATCGGCCTAGAGGATGTAGAGGACATAAAGGAAGATATTGACCAAGCCTTGAGAAAAGCAGTGAAGTAAGCTCGGAGTCTATTACGAAGAGTCGTTACACGACAACCCGTCTCGAGAAGGAGTTGCCAAAAAGAGAATTACTTGAGGCAGAGTGGTCCAAGAATTACCTTCCACGAAGTGGCCGAAACCGAACTCGAACGAAGTGTCAACACCGACCACAGTGTTCCTATCACCGATCGCAACGGCGATAAGAGTGAGCGATAGGAAGGAGTTCACTCGAAGCATAACAGCAAGAGCTACGATCGAAGCATGTCCAGACACGCTAAGAACGTGATCAGGCCGTTCTGTCTCATCCCGTTTTGGTTTTTTCCCCAAGCCACGTTATGCTCTTGACTCGGCTGACCTCACCTTCTCCTTCTGAGATGGTGGATAAGTTCGTGAATCCGACTTCTAAGAGAAGTTGCTTGTATTCGTCAACAGTTATGGCTCCAGATATGCACTCAGACCAATCGCTAAGATTCGCTCGTTCCTCTGGTGTGAGCGGTTCTTCTGCCACCATGTCGGATATGGCAATCCTGCCTCCTGTTCTGAGCACGCGATAAATCTCATTAAATGCTAACCGTTTGTCTGGAACCAAGTTTAGAACGCAGTTGCTGATGACCAAGTCTACCGAATTGCTTTCGAGGGGCATATGCTCGATTTCGCCCAACCGAAATTCGACGTTTTGATATCCATGTTTCTTGGCTGTTTCACGTGCTCTGAAGACCATCTCGGGGGTTGCATCCAGCCCGATAACTTTGCCCTTCTCGCCAACAAGCTTTGATGCGCGGAAAACATCAATGCCTCCCCCACTCCCGAGATCAAGAACAGTGTCCCCTTCGTGTACCTCTCCACGGGCCAGGGGGCTTCCGCAACTCGCAATGATACTCAGCGCCTCGCTGGGGAGATCAGTCCCTTCAGCGGAGCAGCACTGAGATTCGCCGCAGCATGACCTTTCGTTGCTCTCGGCCAGTCGACCGTACCGTTGTCTAACAGCAGTTTTGATTTCCTCTTCGCTTCTACTCACGTTTGCTCACGTTGGACATTATAGAATAACATATTTAAGAACGTTAATATGAATTATTATTGTTGGTTAAGATGAGCACAGCCACCGCCCAAGCTAGAGTAAGACGCCTTGTAAACCTCGGTCTAGCTGATACATCGTGCACCCCAACTGAACGAATAGCTCAACTTAGATCGAGAACTAGGGAGATCGATAACAGGACATTCCGAGAGCTGGAAACTTTCTTCTCCGCGCTGGGTGATACAACGCGCCTCAAGATTCTGAAGCTCATTGCGGGCGAAGAACTTTGTTCATGTGAAGTGATGGCGGCTTTGGAGTTGACGCAACCAACAACGTCGCACCATCTCGGGATCCTGGACCGCGCTGGACTCTTGAGTTCAAGACGTAAGGGCAAATGGGTGTTCTACCGAATAGCGAACTCAAAACTTCATGCATTGATCTCTAGAAGCTTCAATTTGGCTGGAGAAAACGCGTGATGACCGCTCCCGCTGTCCGGCGGCTCTCGCTTCTCGACAGGTTCCTGACCGTGTGGATTTTTCTGGCGATGGCTGTTGGTGTAGGTGCTGGAGCAATCTTCCCCCAACTTCCCAAGATCATTGACTCGTTCAGGATCGACTCGATTTCGCTTCCCATCGCGCTCGGTTTACTTTGGATGATGTATCCACCGCTCGCGAAGGTGAAGTATGAAGAGTTAGGCAAGATCAAGAAGGCGTGGAAGATGTTCGCCGTTTCCATCTTTCAGAACTGGCTTGTTGGGCCGTTCTTGATGTTCGGGTTGGCTTGGCTGTTCCTTCCTGATCTTCCTCAGTATCGCATCGGCATTATCCTCGTCGGACTTGCACGTTGCATAGCAATGGTATTGGTTTGGAATATGCTTCCGGAGGGCGACAGCGAGTATTGCGCAGTTCTCGTCGCGCTCAACTCCATCTTCCAAGTTGCCTTGTACTCAGTCTATGCGTGGTTCTTTGTAACTCTGCTCTCGTCATGGGTTTCTCCAGGTTCGGGCGTGGTCGTGGCCGTGTCGGTTTGGGACATTGCGCGGATTGTATTCGTATTCTTGGGAGTTCCATTCATCGCTGGAATCGTAACCCGCTTTCTACTAGTTCGGAAAAAAGGGATAGAATGGTATGAGCATGACTTCATGGAGAAACTTGGCCCAACGGCTTTGGTTGGCCTTCTGTTCACGATTGTGGTCATGTTCTCGTTGAAAGGCAGTTATATTCTGGCTTTGCCTTGGGATGTGGTTCGAATTGCTATTCCGCTTGTAACCTATTTCCTGATCATGTTCACACTCTCTTTCGTGATGTCCAAGGCTTGGAAGTTCAATTATCCAGAAACCGCAACCTTGTCCTTCACAGCTGCGAGCAACAATTTCGAATTAGCCATAGCGGTTGCAATCGGTGTGTTCGGGATTAATTCGGGCGAAGCTTTCGCAGCTGTAGTGGGACCATTGTTTGAAGTCCCAGTTCTGATCAGCCTAGTGAATGTAGCCTTGTGGGCGAGAAAACGGTTCTTCGCAACCGCAACTTATTTGCAACAGTCTGAGCTCGAGGCGAGGACTGAGATTTGAAAAAGCAGTTTTTGTTTGTTTGTGTGGAAAACGCGGGTCGAAGCCAAATGGCTGAAGCCTTCGCAAAGGAATGTGGTTTATCCGCAGCCAGCGCGGGCACGGTTCCGTCAAGCAAAGTAAACTCAACTGTAGCTCAAGCCATGAAAGAGAAAGGGCTCGACCTATCGACTAGCGTACCCAAGTTGCTAACGGTTGAGATGACTCAACGGGCAGACACCGTAATCACAATGGGTTGTTCGGTTGAGCAGGTGTGTCCGAAGCCTATGCTTGCTCAGATGCAGAAGAAAATTGTTGATTGGCATTTGGAAGACCCAAAGGGCAAACCGATAGAAGACGTGCGAACTATCAGAGATGAAATAGAGTGCAGAGTTCGAGAACTTGCCGACCAAGATTAGTCAGTGGGGTAAGCGAGTCTTGGTGCTCCCCAAGAGATCCAAGAAAATTCGCGAATAGTGGGTCTACCTCCATTGCCCGCATCATTAGACACAAACGAATACAATACTCCGTGCTTTTCCCTCTTTCAGCTAACTGCCAATCAGATCCTACGCGAATCGAAAGAAGTTTACAGCCCTTCCCGATTATGGCGCCTGCCCACCCTGCTCGACTAAAGCCCAGACAAAACCCCCTTTCCCAGGAGTACGGGTAATCATACCTGTCTGCTGAAGCTTCATGGTCGTCTCATACACCTCAATTCCACTTCGACAATCCCTGCAGATTTCCTGAAACTCCACAGTGGAAGCTAGCTCTATGATACGCTTAGTTGACACAGGACTCTCCTTTCGAAGAATCTTGAGCACACAAGCTTGACGGTCAGCAGAAGTTGCGGTCATTTGTCTCAAAACCTCTTCTGGCCCATGAAATCGATAAACCTCGTGGGCAGTCACTATCGGGAAGCTGACCCAAACACGTCATCGCTGTCTAGGTAACTTTCGCATCCTCTGTGCAAA
>PMBQ01000151.1:1333-3067 GCA_003152955.1 Candidatus Bathyarchaeota archaeon | reverse complement strand
CTCATAATCCGTAGGTCGTAGGTTCGAGTCCTACCGCCGCCACCAGATTTATGGTTTGTTTTCAATGGGCTAGAGATGTTGGCCGGATCTCGGAGAGCTCCGATTTCGAGTGACTGTAATGAAATTGTAATGTGAGAACTGGGTTTCGAGGGTTCTTCAGCAAGGGAAAACCCTTCTAGTTGACCACGATAGAGCCCTTCCTCTGTGGTTCTTCAGAAGCCGCGATTCTTGACACACTGGTCAGCTCCGCCTTTGCGGTTCGCAGTTGATCTAGCCGCGTGATCGCGTCGCGGAGATATTCCAGCACTCGTGCAGTGTAAAACCTGAGCACGTCTCGACGGGAATGTCCGAGCAACTGGTCGATGATAGTGTCCGACACACCCGATGCTGCTAGTCTCGTCGCGAAAGTGTGGCGGCACTGGTAAATTGCGAAGGGCCGAATTCCCGCCATCTTGAGAGCGTTGTGCCATGCGGTCTTCACGCTGCGGATGTGTACACTCGGGCGTTGTGGGTTGAAAAAGACGTACTCAGATATTCCGTTTGTGGTGGTTCGCCATTCTAAGAGTGTAGATCTCGCGAGTGGAGTCATCGGCAAGGTACGCAGACCAGCTGTCGTTTTGGATTGGACAACTGTAATTATGGATTCCTCAAAATCAACATCCGCCCACTTCAGTCTGAGGGCTTCGATTCCAACTCGCATTCCCGTGTCAAGAAGCGTGATGACAATCGTTCGCAATCTGAGGTCGCAGCCCATCATAATTCGCTGTTCTTCAGAGAAGGACAGTACTCGAGGAGCCTTCCGGTATTTGGCTTCGTTGAATAGCTTCACCCCGTCGAGGGGACTGTGAGTCAGTAGCCTGCGTTCCACTGCAAAATTGAAAGCAGCTCGATATACCGCAATGTCTCTGTTCACTCCTGCTGGGCTAACGCCTTCCTTTATTCTGGACTCCTTGAACCGGTCAAACGTGAAAGCATCAACGTTCGTAATCCGACAAATCCCGCAAAGTGGCGATAGGACTCGTTGTGACAATTTGTAGCGCTTCTGAGTGGCCGGGTTTTCGATCTGTGCAATGTAGGAGTCCAGAAGTTCATCGACGGTCAGAGTTTCTGAAACCCTGATTGCAATACGCCCGGAGGTAAGCTCCGTTTTTCTTTGTAGGAGAAGACACTCTGCATCGCGGATATTGGGCGAGTGTGAAGACTCGAAATATTGGCGCCCTTGCCATGTATACGTAATCCAATAAGTATTTCCGCGCTTGTAAATTCCAGGGCGCCTTCTCATCGCTTCGCCCTTGCACTGATTCGTTCCCAAGTTGATCCTTGCTGCACTTCAGCCGTGTCTCTGGGTATCAATTCGTGGCGAGATATCGATTTTGAAGCTCGGAAATGGGGGGTCGGCGGCGTCTGCAGACATGGGTTTAAACCCCATTTGCACGGCACTAGGGAGGTTTCCGGGGTGTCGGTGGGGGCTAAGGTAGGGGTGAGCCGGGTGGAATTTAGCCAGAAACTTGGATATCCGTAAGATATACAAGGAGTTGCACTTACTTCCCGAAATTCTTGCGTTTTTGCCCCCAAAGAGCTCCGTCGGAACGGCCGTTTGCGGCCCCCTAAGAGCGGGTTTGGCGACTCCTTTATTCTATGGAGTCCAAGAGCGATGAATTCCCTCATCGAGTACAAAGATCACCGTCCTTTGCACAGATGGTGCGCAGTCCATACCGAAATGCCGTACTTCGT
>PMBQ01000151.1:0-1309 GCA_003152955.1 Candidatus Bathyarchaeota archaeon | reverse complement strand
TCCACGATGAGGGTTCGCTCCCACTGGGCGATCGCTCCGATAATCTGGAAGAGCATTTCGCCATGTGGGAGCGATGTGTCCAGAGCTTCAGTACACGAAACGAATGAGATGCCAAGCTGCCGGAACATCTCCAATGCATTGACGAGTTGCCGGAGCGAGCGCGCAAATCTATCGAACTTCCAAACAACGACCACATCCACCTTGCCCCGCCTGCTATCGTCGAGAAGTGCATCAAGCGCTGGCCTTTTTTCGATCGTGCCCGAAACGCCCTTGTCGCAGTAGACCTTCTGGTCAGCCCAGTTCCGGCGCGCTACGTATGCTCGTAGCTCTTCAACTTGAAGTTCTGGATGCTGATCCAGCGTGCTGACTCGAACGTAAATCGCCGCCCTTTTAGTCTTCACAATGCCACCTCTCCGCTCCGAAAATTGTCTAGAAGCTTTTTCGGAGAACGTCAACCAGCGGCATGCGGTTTTGGTTTTTTGGTGGTTTTAGGTGAGGGCTTTTGTCGCTTTTCTTTCTTCTTCGAACGATAAACAAACGCATTGAGATTCAGTACAATTTCCCGCCCTTTGTACATGATTCCGGTCGGCGTGCTTCCATGTGTAGTCCCTAGAACAAGGGTTTTACCCGAAGCCGAGATTGCTGGGTTATCGAAGTGAACCTCTATTGCTAGGGCATTTTTTTCAGCTTTCACCTCTACGGACATTTGAGTTCCTCCTTGAAAATTCACATCAACCCAAGTTCTTAGTGACGGTATTCGCGTTCTTGCGTGCAACTAAATCATCCAGAAGTCTCTTCACGTCACTCTCCCGGAATCGCACGCATCGCTTACTGAAGCGGACGACTGGGAGCCGGTTCTGGCTGATCCAGTGGTAAACAGAACCCGGCGCAACATTCAGAATTGTGGCAAGTTCGGTTACGGTGAGCAGTTTTTCCATGTGATGAAGCCTCCCTCGACAAAACCATCAAAACCACAAAACTAATCAAGATCGTCTGGCGGCTCATACACCCACTCGCCGGTGAGCGGATGTACGAACCGTACTGGGCCCACTTGATCAGCGACTTTCTGATGTACTTTTTCTGGATCTGGGATAAAGCGTGGCTGCGGCGATGGAAGATACAACTTTCGGTTTCCCTTTGTTGGCTTGTTCACTCGACGAACGAGATTCGCTTCTGCGGCGTGGCGAAGGCGAGCATAAGCACTGTCTTTCGAGATGCCCATTTCCTTCATCAAGGCAACTGCGCCGACTGGCCGATGGCCTTTGCGTCGGGCGATGCGTTCGACAACTGACCGAGTTTCCAGATTCTG
>PMBQ01000068.1:5687-5832 GCA_003152955.1 Candidatus Bathyarchaeota archaeon | reverse complement strand
GGCTTGCGGTTCAGGTCTATCCAGTCCCTTGCCGTCTCCGATACGGATCTCTATGCAGGCACAAGTGGCGATCCTAGTGGCGATCCTACGGGCGGTATCTTTCATTCCACCAACAATGGGGCGACGTGGACGAATATCTCACCAC
>PMBQ01000068.1:0-5647 GCA_003152955.1 Candidatus Bathyarchaeota archaeon | reverse complement strand
AGATTTCTCGTTGTGAGCGGAACGAACCTGTTCGCAGGGAATGGGGGGAAAATGTTCCTCTCCACGGATTATGCGACGTCATGGAAACAAATTGATTCCGGCTCGGGGCGGCAATTCGGCTCTCTTGCCGTGTGGACTGATCAAAGCGACACAGAGATGATTGCAGGTGCGTCGGGGGGCGGGATCTTTCTTTCCAGAGACAAAGGTGCAAACTGGACATCAGTCAATGCTGGCATGCCGAACGCTGATGTCGTCACTTTTGCCGTGTCCGGCACGAACCTTTTTGCAGGGACAAGTGGCAGCGGCGTTTGGCGTCGGCCAATTTCCGAGATCCTCCCGATTCAACTTGCATCATTCACGGCGACGAAGTACAGCACCAATTCGGCGCGCTTAACATGGGCCACTGTTTCCGAAATCAACAACTATGGCTTCTATGTTCAAAAGAGTCCGGACAGACAGCATTGGGAGAATGTCGGCGAACTCATTCACGGCCACGGCACGACACTTGAACCTCAGAAATATGCTGTTATACTGCCAATTGCCGGTGGTTCATGGTGGGTGAGATTGGTGCAGCTGGACCTGGATGGAACGAGTACAACGTACGATGCACAGTTGATTCAGATGGATTCTCCTGTGCGATTCGAACTTGACCAGAACTACCCGAATCCCTTCAACCCCGTCACCATTATTCGTTACGGACTCCCGGCCAGGTCTCACGTGACGTTGACTGTTTTCAATACGTTGGGACAACAAGTCGCCACACTTGTTGACGAAACCCAGGAAACGGGGTATCATGACGTGCGATTCAATGGCACCAGCCTGGCAAGCGGCGTGTACTTCTACCAGCTGAGAGCGGGGGACTACGTGTCAACGAAGGCAACACTCTTGGTGAGGTGACGCGCTCCGTCGCAGGTGTTCTGGTCAACTCGCGGGTGATCCGCCCCCCAAGGGAAATGCTTCGAGAGAGTGCTTCGAGAGGGAGCCGAACGGTGTTGCGTTCCTGAGATTTCTGTTGTATATTCCTATCGTGGAGTGTAGCACCCCCGGACGCTTAGCTCAGTTGGTTCAGAGCGTACGCCTCACACGCGTAAGGTCGCTGGTTCGACCCCAGCAGCGTCCACAAATACTTCTGTAATCGGAATCCGATTGTATGCGGAAGTCTTCGCACCACAAGAGATTCCCGATGTTAATCTCCGCATTGGTTGAGGAGTTGCCACAAAGTCTTCAACCGCAGGTGCTCTCCTGCAACTTTTCCTCCTCAAGTGCTCCCGTCTGTGTTACTGGCCTGAAATTTCTTTGCGAGAATTGCAGGCGGAAATAGAGTGGGATGAAATGATTCCGCTTTTCCTGCATTCGCTCTTTCGCCTCCAGCCCCAGATAAGTGTAATAACGGGGCACGCCTTGCGAGTTCAAACCTATCCGATCCAACAGCTCTCAGAGGATGTTCTTGTATCCGGGATCATATCACTTCACTTCGGCGGCTCGGGGTTCATTCATTTGATGTCAAGTGAATGAAATCATTCACAGGACTTTGTCCAACTGGAAGAGACGCGTGATCGTCGTCCCGAAGGGAGTTATCTTCTATTTCGCAGTTCCGAAACGAGAGAGAGCGTTCTCAGGGAGTTCAATGCCTATACCTTGGAGAACGCGGGTCTGACAAAAGGCGATCAAAGGGCGAAAGTCTTGAGCGAGATGAATTCCCTTGCCGATGCGCATAATCAGTTCGAGAAGAGCTTGGTGGATAAATGGATACACAGTGAGCTGATTCGCTTTGCTTCCGCAAGAAGCTTGGGCGACAATTACAGACATCGGTAGCGGTTCTCCATTTAAGGCAGTGATTGGATACAGAAAGTGGGGGGCATTTTCTTAATGGCGAAGTCTCGTCTATATTTTCATCCAGGTTTGCCTAGTGAATGGTCTTGACACCGATAGGAATTCTGTCAATCTTAGAACAAGTGCGAGCTTATTGAGAGGTACTCCATGCAACTGACAATAATTTCTTCAGTTTGACAAACGTAGATGGCTAATGTACCTTGTTGAGGAGTCTTCGCTGTTCTTCGATATCGCTTGTGGTCATCTAGCGATCCGGTGACGATTCTCCCCCTATCACCCGCCCATGGATTGTCCCCGACCATCGACCGCGGCCACACATAACACTCCCCCGGAAGGCCTCGTTACGCTATTGTCGATCGAGTCCTCTCGTGATCATTTCATTTGGCCGCGACAATAGATTGACGATCGTTCGATAGCATCAACTGCCAGATTCTAAGGAGAGGATCGGGACTTTGATCATGCCAATGCTTGAATCAGTGATCATTTATGGAAGGCACTTCGATAGGGTCGAAACCAATTCTCCGGGTTCGCGGAGGCGGAGAATAGAGGCGGTTGCGGCACGGCCAGCTTCAACGTGAAGGATATGCTATGTGCAAGGAGAATTGAAATGACAAATACAGCAATATCCAAGAGAGTGAGTACAGCCGTTTTGCTCTCAGTGCTCCTTGCATGCGGCACAATCAAAGCTCAGATATGGGAAACAATCGAGATGACCTTCCCTCAAGGAGATACTCTTCTTGACAATATCGCAATTTCATTTGCCACGAAGAACACTGGATGGATCGTATCAGATGGCGATGTGAATAGTGGCAAGCCGCCATCCCAACCGGAGACAAGAATATTCAAGACGATGGATGGGGGTCATCATTGGTCCCTTCAGAAGAAATTCGACGACTTCTTATGGATGTCTTCAGTTGTTGCATTCGATTCCTTGCATTGTTGCGCAATTGGCGGGCCCAGCGGGACTGGGGTCATGTTGTCTACGAGCGATGGCGGTGGTGTATGGACCCAATCAAACATAGTGGATCCAGGGGGAGACTATTTTACCAGCCTGTTCTTTTGGGATGTCCATTCTGGTATTGCATTTAACACGCACCGGTGGTTTACAACTGACGGTGGGCAAAGCTGGTCCAAGGGAGGTGATATGGGCAAGGCATTTCCAATCCCGTCAGATGTTTCGTTCGTAAATGGTCGGTTCGGTTGGATTGTAAGTTTCGCAACCCCATACTCAAGTGATGCGGGCTATATAGCTCACACTACCGATAGTGGAATAACATGGAATTATCAGGATTCCGTAACCGCAGTACTGTCAGCCGTGGACTTCGTTGACTCTCTTCGCGGATTTGCGGTAGGATCGAATTTCACCGGTGGTACCGGGTTTGTTTATTCAACCACCGACGGTGGCAATCTCTGGACCTGGAGACAGTTTATCGGTTCAGGTCCGTTTGAGGATATCGGATTTCTTGACCACAAAACCGGATGGATTACAAATGTCGGCAAAATGCTAAGAACTACTGATGGAGGAGTAACCTGGGAAACTCAATTACAAGGACTCCACACAGAGTTAAGAAAAGTGATCATCGTGAAAAAAGACAACGTCGCCTATGCGATTGGAGACAGCCATTTCCAACCTCCCTTCACTTTACTATACGCCGACTTGAGCGGTCTTACTTCAATAACGAATGGCGAGAGAATAGAAGCGAAGGAATACCAATTAAGTCAGAACTATCCTAATCCCTTTAACCCTTCCACTGAGATCAGTTATCAGTTACCTGTGAGCAGTCAGGTAACATTGCGGATCTATGATCTGTTGGGAAGAGAAGTTGCAGAAATAGTCAATCCGGTGGAAGGGCCTGGGAAGTACACGGTGCACTGGAATGCGAGCAGATTGGCAAGCGGGGTGTATTTCTATCGACTGCAGGCGGGTGATTTCGTGGAGACGAAACGACTTTTGTTGCTCCGATAGGGCCATCTGCGACAAGTCAGTGAAATGGGAAGCCACCGTAGAGAATCAGATGAGGTAATCAAGATTGCGGGATCCGTGGACAACTCGATGAATCTCGATAGTCTGGCCACGGACAATGTAGAAGACGAGATAAGCTTCGATGACCAGAACCCGATACCCATATTCACGAAGTTTCCGATGTCGGGGTGTTCGTCCCAGAAGAGGATGAAGTTCAAGTTGCGCGATACGTTCATCCAGTCTGTTGACAAAGGAAAGGGCACGACGGGGACTGTCTGTTGCGATGAATTCCAGAATGGAAATGAGATCATCCTGGGCAACAGGAAGGTACCGAAGGGTGGCTTTACCGGGCATTAACTCGTCGACGCAGTTTCGTCATCATTTGTCGGTGGGTGATTCCTTTCTTTCCTGTTGCCGCTTGGGTTTGAGCAACCCCGAGTTTTTCAAACAGGTCCACCTGAGCTTTGAGACGTTCGTAATGGTCAATAGTCATGACAACCAAATCCCCTTCACCATTTGTGGTGAGATACACGGGTTCATCCTTCTTGCGGCAGATGGTCGCTATCTCTCGTGTACGGTGTCGCAGGCTGGAAATGGACTTGATGATTGGCATTGTCGCTCCTGTTATTGAGTACAAATTAGTACCAGATTAGGACATATGCAAGGAGTGGTGGTGGGCAGCGTACTTCTCACGGTCGGATTCGAATACGGGAGTTCTGAGCGTCTTTCCAATCTTGATATTGTCTTGGCAGTGTCGTAACGTATTCTGGCTGAGGCCTCACACGCGTAAGGTCGCTGGTTCGACCCCAGCAGCGTCCACAACGAGTATCTCTGTGCTTGTGGTTCGGAATTCCGATCTCTTGCGAAGGTCTTCGAGTCACAGCCAACTCCTGATGTTAATCTCTGCGTTTGTTGAGGAGCTGCTACAGAGTCTTCAACCGCAGGTGCTTCCCCGCACCCTCTCCCTGCACCGACTTTCCCTCCCCGGTTGCCCCGGTCTGTTCTCCTGGCCCGAAATTCCTCTACAGGTATTCCCGCGCGGAAACAATGTGGAAGGAAATATTCCCACTTTTCCTTCCTTCCGCTCTTACGTCTCCAGTCGCACATAAAAGTCGTCGGGCTTTTACCTGCGACACCGCCCGATCCGATACGAGGTCTTTGAAGACGACTCTTAAGTGGATATTCTTTGATTCGGGATGATGTCACTTGACTTCTCCGGCTCGGGGTTCATCTGTTTGAATCAAATGAAGCGGATTATTCATTAGACTTTCCGCGCCCGAAAGAGAAGTGTAGGCGTCGTTCCCCGGAGGGTTGGAAGATCATATTTCTTTGTTTTTGGGCATTCACTAGGATCCGCCCCATGCCTCATTTTGATTCTGAACAGTCAAGAACCACCCTTTCCCATGCCGAAAACACGCTGGAAATTGGCACGAACCCATTGGAAACATAGGAGAGACTGAATAAGGTACCTGAAGAAAAACAGGGAGGGGGTGAGCTTTTGAAGGCAAAGTCGAGAAAAAGTCCAGACCTACTAAAGGATCCGAAGACCCAGGAGACGCGTTGATTTCCCCCTTTTTCTCTGTAAATTCTCAACGAAAGCTCGTGGCTACAGAATCGTCGAATGAAATCGCTGTCCATTTCACCAGTACGGCGTGCAACGTTGCAGTGTGAACGTCTATCACACCCAGTCAGCTGTTTAGATCTCAGTCAATTGCACGGAAGCACTCCTTTTTGTGTAATACGATCAACGTCTAATCACAGTTAGGCCGCAGAAGAAACATTCTTCTCACCACCACCCTGCATCGGAGGTCACATGAAAAGAGTCACTGGCATCGGCGGCATCTTCTTCAA
>PMBQ01000202.1 GCA_003152955.1 Candidatus Bathyarchaeota archaeon | reverse complement strand
ATTTGACCACCCCCGATCCTGCCAGTAACCCAAATACGCATAATCGACGACCTCGATTCCGGTTATCCACTTTGCATTCATCATTCCATAAATTCCCGGCACGATCGTTCTAAGTGGGAAACCATGTTCGTTGGGAAGTGTTTCGTCGTTCATTTTGTATGCCAAGAGCGCTTCTGGTCTGATAGCTCGATCGAGTGGAATCCCTACGGTATAGCCATCAGCGCAATGGAAGACGACGTATTTGGCATCCGAAGTTAGCCCAGCTTGATTGAGAAGTCCCGCCAACGACACCCCGGTCCATTTGGCGTTACTTATGAGTGCTGCAGGAGGATTGATTGTGTTGCTTATGCATTCGAGCGTTGCATATTCATCCTTAGCAGGCAGCGCCATCAAACCGTCCTTGTCGAGTGTGACCGAATTGTTCACTTTTCCCGTGATTTTCAAAGACCACTGACCGAGATTTAGCTGGGGTGGAATGGGGTCGATATCA
Source organism: Candidatus Bathyarchaeota archaeon (assembly GCA_003152955.1). The sequence continues at coordinate 6,690 of PMBQ01000202.1, read as the reverse complement.
ACCCTGTAGAAGACACGACTGTCAGTGACTTCTGAACCGACAAGGTTACTGATTCTTGCATCACTGAAGACCGCAGGGAGATCTTGGGGATTCGTTTCTGTAGGTGGGCTGTCAATTGGAATGACTGTACCACTGCTGACTACTGGTTGGCCGGAGAATATGTCAAGTCCCACGCGGACTGCAAAACCAGCCACTATCAGGACAACGGCAGCGACCACGGCTTTCTTAAGAAATCCACGGCGCGATAGAAGTCCGGTCGGTCCAGCTTTGGTCATTTGCTGAACCTGCATGTGAGACTGAACCTGTTGTACGAAATCGCCAGCGAAAACGAGGTTTGCCGCGACAATTAGCACGCCCGAAATCAGCCAACCTGTCGAAGAGGCGAGGCCTGAGGATGTTGAGGTTAGTAAAGCGTCGAACGCGAGTGCAATAGCTGATGGTATAGCCGTCGTGATTGCGAGCGCACTGTTACGCTCGGTCTGTAGGTCTCTTCTGAACAGGAAGCCAACCAATATTCCCAACAATCCGTAAATCCCGGCGTAGATGACTGCAGAGACAACAAACGCCGTATACTTCGCGTATTCCAGAAACGTCTCGACTACAACCGATTGTATCGACCCCGGGACTGGTGAAATTAGGAGTTGGAAGATTACCACAGGGGGAAATGGCAATGCCAAGATGCTTGTTCCAATGAACAAAACGGCCGTCGCAAGTATTCCGCCGCGTAAACCGTAGAAGAAGAACCTGCGCTTGGAATCGGAGAACGTATTTTTCTGGATTCTCATAATCGTAACACGTCTTTGACTTGACGGTCGATTAAAGATAACCCTTGTATCAGATTACTCCCAATTAGCACCAAGTTTCGATCGATGCGGTGAAGCAATTTTGTGGTCAGCGCGATTCTCTCAATAGGATGGCGATAGGCGCGACAGACAAAAGGAAAAATGGGGAGAGTTCTGAACTCGCTCGTGTTTCTAACTAAGGATTCCACTAGCGCCTTGGATGGTTCCCTGCATCTGCATGTTTGATAGGTATAGAAGCCGACGCTTTTACGCGTATGTTGCGATGTTCATGTACTTTGCATCGGCTGTCGGAGGACTGGTATTGGCAATCACGGTGGCACAGACTGCAGGGTTGGTTGTGCTTTTGTGGATGAGCCTTCGCCGACTGTATTGCACTAACGTGACGAGCGGTTCGCAGCGGATTACGTGAGCTTGGCTTTGGCCTGAGCAACGAGCTCGGCCACTCCAGTCTCCTTGCAAAGCTCAGGAGGCAGACCTGAAGTGCATAGAAGGGCAGCTATGATGTTGCCCTCGGCATCAATGGTCTTTCTAATCTCTGATTCAGCCTTTTTCAGCTCAGTTTCCGTCTGCCGGAAGGTGTGACCGATGAAGATCTTGGGAGTGAATCCTGCTCCGATCTGCATGAACCTTCCTCCAACCAATAGGAAGGGAATTTCCTTCTCAGGGTTGAACTTGCGGACAAGTTTTTCTTCAGTCTTCAGTAATTTCTGGAGAGGTTTGAACTCGCGATCTTTGAGTTCACGCGCCACGAACTCAATGTGGGAACTGGTGTAGGTGGCTTCGGTGAAGTCGTATGTTGGAAGATTCAGGAACGGCTCGTCCCTAGCTGCGCTCATTGTCTGCTTCAATCCTTCCCACTGTCCGAATTTCTGGAGAGCTCTCACTACCGCCCATCTCTCAGCGGCGCAGAATGGATCATGCTCTGCGCCCATGAAAAACACGGATAGCTTTCCATCGTGCTTTACAGGTTCGTCTGAGATTTCAACGAATTTTCCGATGACTTTCGTGGGTCTGCTCATTGGTTCATCGTGCCGCCGTAGCCGCTTAAGCACGGACACCATTTATCCCTACCTTTAGTCTTTGACTGTGAGTAGCTAACTCTTGCTGTTCTCAAAGTTTCACGCCTCAAAAACGCGTAAACCAACAAAGGAACATTGGGATAGTTCTCAGGTTCTAGCCAAGACGCCTGAAGAGGACGCTGTCTGCTACTTGCGACGCCTGGCACGCTTGACAACCAAGTAACCTAGGACGGCGGCTAGAACTATGAGAACGATGTAGATCATCAGTTTTTCAACTTGGAGAATGCACCACCCTATCCAGGTGAGGTAGCAGACTCCTCCAGGTTCACATGAACCGTAGACGAAGAAGTTGTACATCGCGTAGGCTGAATAGGCCAAGGACGCGAAAAAGCTTAGAGTGAAGAGCCAGGAAATCACCTTGAAGTTCCTGTAGAAGAAACGCGCGAGTCGGGGAGCGCTGAGGAGTTTCGCTGTGATTTTGCCCTTGATTCTCTGCTCAAGCCCAACATCGCAAGGACTCAACGTTATGGTCTTCAAGAAGCACCTAAACGCATCACGGGCCAATTTCTTGTATTTGGCTGATCCGACGCTCATAACTGAGAACACGACGAGTGCAACGAGACACAGTGCCATTTTCTATCCAACCAGACGACTCTTCCACCAAAGACCAACTATATTCATCTAGCGTCTGGAAATCCCGACTGGCATGTTAAGAGCCATGAAACTTTTGCATCTCAAGGTCAAGATGCAGAGAACCAACTAGTGGTTGTGGTTTTTCACGCTGGATCATAATGGCTTCCGAAAGCGACCATGGATAGACAATACTAGAAAGTTCGTTATGATTCCTTTTGGCAGGCGTGTTCTAATGCGGTCAAGACCCGCGCAACAACTGCTGTCAACGTTATTACGGTTAGATCACTAGCGGAATGGGACATCGACATTGTCCAGCACCATAGAAGATGAGCTTCGAAAGAAGCTTTCTAAGAAACGAAACAGTTCTGCAGTATACAGAACTGTGAGGGCCGAGGCTCCTTCTACGAGCGCCAATCTCGGTCCTGGGTTCGATGTCTTCGGTCTCGCTCTTGACCTCTTCTACGATAGAGTGGAGATTGAGCTCGTTTCTGAACCGGGTCAGAGAGTAAGCGTGGAAGGCCTAGGGCACGAGAGAGTGTCTGCAGAAGTTCAAAAGAACACTGCGGGGCTGGTCGCAAAGACGGTTATGGATGCTATGAGACGGGAAGATGGCCTAAGGATCAAATTAATCAAGGGTGTACCGATTGGCAAAGGGCTAGGAAGCAGTGCAGCCTCAGCCGCATGTTGTGTCCGCGCCTTAGATGAAATGTTTGGCCTAGCACTCAGTTCCAAGAATCTTGTGGAATTAGCGGCTTACGGTGAACTTGCCTCAACCGGCACCGTACACTTCGACAACGCAGCGGCAGCTGTGTTAGGTGGTTTCGTAGCTGTTTCGAGAGAGCCCCTAATCTTCGCCACTCTGAAGCCCCCAATAGATCTGGAAGTTGCGGTAGCCATTCCAGAGTTGCAGCTCCCTAAAGAGAAAACGAAGATGATGCGAGACATTCTTCCAAAAGTTGTGGATCTTGACCGTGTCACATACAATGTCGCTCATGCGTCTCTGCTCGTGGCAGGAATGGCTATTTCGGATATCAGAATGATAGGAAATGCTATGAGCGATTCGATCGTGGAACCAGTTCGCTCTAGTACCATTCCTTTGTTCGATAAGGCAAGAGCGGCAGCATTTGAAGTTGGTGCGTGTGGGTTCACGATTAGCGGAGCGGGACCTGCTGTAATCGCAGTTTGCAACAGAAGTGAAGCGAACACAAAGGACGTGGCACGTGCAATGAAGGAGACCTTTGAAAGGGGAGACATTGCATGTGACGCGTACTCAACCCGACCTTCAGTTGGAGCGACAGTGATAGAAAGACGGTGACAAAAATGAAGAGTTCTTTTCAGTGCATAACCTGCAAATCCGATTACGAAACCGCGGAGATGATCTACGAGTGTCCCCGATGCCATGATCTACTCGAAATCAGATATGATTACGAACGTATGGCATCTGAGGTCGACACTAGACTCTGGAGAAGTAGACCTTTCTCTGTCTGGCGCTACCTCGAACAGATTCCCATTAGTGGCGAAACGACAATAGTGACTCTCGGTGAAGGTGGTACTGGGCTTCACAAGTCCGAGAATCTTGCGGGTGATCTCAGACTGAACAAACTGCGGATAAAATTTGAAGGAGAGAACCCCACCGGATCGTTCAAAGATCGGGGCATGACGGTCAGCGTATCAAAGGCTCTGGAAGTAGGCGCAAGGATGGTTGCTTGCGCATCGACTGGAAATACATCTGCATCATTATCAGCTTATGCCGCGAGAGCAGGTCTGAGATGCATCGTTTTGATTCCAGCCGGAAAAATCGGACAGGGAAAACTTGCACAGGCCATAGCCCATGGAGCAACTATACTCGAAATAGAAGGCAACTTCGACGACGCACTCAGGTCTGCAATCGAACTTACAAAGAGAAACAAAACGATTGCCCTCATGAATTCTGTAAACCCATTTAGAATTGAAGGACAGAAAACTCTGGCCTTTGAAATCTGTGATCAACTTGACTTCAGATCACCAGATGTGGTTGTTGTACCAGTTGGCAATGCGGGAAATATCAGCGCAATATGGAAGGGATTCGAAGAGCTCATCAAGCTACGAATAATTGAAAAGGTTCCACGAATGATGGGAATACAAGCCGAGGGAGCAGCTCCAATTGCCTCTGCGTACAAGCAGAAGAACTCTGAAATCCAAATCGTGCAAAAACCAGAGACCATTGCAACCGCTATCAGAATCGGAGCCCCCGCAAGTTGGAAAAAAGCGCTTCGCGCTGTACGAGACTCTCAAGGTGCGATGGAGACCGTGTCCGATGAGGAGATACTGCAAGCACAGAAAGATATCGCCAGACGTGAAGGACTTTTCGTCGAACCTGCGAGCGCGTCTTCGGTAGCAGGGCTAAAGAAACTCTTGGAACAAGATCTGATCGATAGAGACGAGGAGATCGTCTGTGTCGCGACAGGTCATGGACTCAAGGATCCTCAGATTGTGACGAGGATTGGTGATTTGCCCATAAGGACGAAATCCGACATTGAATCCATCGAAACAGCTCTTGCTCTGAAGGGCTCAGCAGGGCGTTTGTAGCAGTGATCATGGTAGCCGTTGGAAGACATTGCTAGTGAGTTGCTTGAATTGAAGTATGTAATGAAATTTGGAAATTCGTCATTCGCTGATCCTCAGGCGATATCGCGTGCAGTTAGAATCGTTGCGGAGTACCAGATGAAAGGGCACAAACTGATAGTTGTCGTATCCGCATTGCCCAAAGTCACCGACGAGCTGGTAAGTATTAGTGAAAAGGCCGTCGAGGGCAACATTGAGATGATAAATGAATTCGTGGAACGACAGACGAAACGTCATATCAGCGCTGCAAAAGGATGCATTCGCGATCAGGATATTCTAAAGAGAGCAGTTGATGAGCTCGAGGAGATTTCATTGGAGATGCGCGGAATCCTGACGAGTATCGCGCGACTAAGAGAATTGACACCACGCTCCAAGGATTTTGTGCTTTCTTTCGGCGAAAGACTTTCAGCTCCTATCGTATACGGAGCAACGGCCGAAGCAGGCCTAAAGTCAGAGTGGCTTACAGGAAACGAAGCTGGCATCACAACAGACGACAACTTTGGAGAGGCTAATCCACTGATGGACATAACGATTCGAAAAGTCAAAGCCAAGTTAGAGCCCATGCTAAACGAGTGAAAACTTCCTATTGTCACTGGGTACGGAGCAGCAAATCCCCACGGTGTAACCACAACTCTTGGCAGAGGTGGTTCAGATTACACCGCTACGCTGATCGGCGCGTCACTTGACGCTGACGAGGTCATGATTTGGAAAGATGTGGAAGGACTTATGACCGCTGATCCCAAGATTGAACCAAACGCCAAACTCCTGCCTAGGATTTCATACGCTGAAGCCAGTGAGATGGCCTACTTTGGAGCCAAAGCCATTCATCCAAGAGCATTGCAACCAGTGATGGAGAAGGAGATACCCGTCAGAATACGAAGCTCCTTCGACCCCACAAACGAGGGCACATTGGTAGAAGGCGATCGAAAAGTGAAGACAGGTGCCATCGTCAAAGCGGTTACTTTGGTCAACAAGGTTGCGATGATAAGTGTCGCAGGAGCAGGAATGGTTGGACTACCGGGAGTCGCAGCGAAGGTGTTCAAAGTTCTTGGTGACGCGGGAATCAATATTCTAATGATCTCTCAAGGCTCCTCAGAGGCCGGAATCTCCTTCGCAGTTCCGAGAGAGAAGCTGCAGCAAGCCAAGAACACTTTGGGACTAGGGCTTATTGGAACAGAGTTCACAAAGAACCTGCTCTCAGAGGACGATGTGTGCATAGTTGCCGCAGTAGGTGCCGGAATGAAGGGAACCCCGGGCGTGGCCGCTAGGGTGTTTAGGGCGGTTGCGGCGAAAAGTGTAAACGTTCGTATGATTGCTCAGGGCTCGTCCGAACTGAACATTTCCTTCCTCGTTGCTGAAAAAGACGGACCGAGGACCATTCAAGCTCTCCACGAGGAGTTCAAGTTAGGCGAGAATCTGTAAGATCGGATTTCTTTGCGCGCGACTACAATTCGTGCTTTACATTCGATTTGCATGCTCTCTTAGATTACTGCCAAGCGTCAGATTTTGCTTTCACTTCAGATTTAACCCTGAACTTGATTGTATGTTTTCTTTCGGTTAGTGAGCCTTCGGACAATCGGAAGAAAAGGATCTGCCCCGCCACAGCGCAGACCATGATGACCACGTACGAT
>PMBQ01000294.1 GCA_003152955.1 Candidatus Bathyarchaeota archaeon | reverse complement strand
AAGGCAAAGTCACCGATGGTTTTCCTCTCCAGTTCCAATTTTTCCCTGGAAACCATAGGGTTCATGGCGCTCGGCCAGGTGTAGGTTGTAAATCCCAGCTCAGGCTTGGTCATGGCGTCATAGAAGGGGTGGTCCCGCATCCATGGTGTCGAGATCATGATCANNGGGCGGGTAATCATCATGGGTCTGACCACCGAATCAATCACAGTCCCCGGAATGAAGTTCGCCTCATCCAGAATGACCATGTCTGCCGTGTATCCTCGGAGGGTTGACCCTTCCCTTCCACATGGTAGGGCGACGATTTCTGAGCCATTTGCGAAGCGGATCCTCGTTCTCGATCCGTAGGTCTTCAGCAGCTTGGCTGGGGTTGCGGTTTCAGCTAGGTCGAGGATTTTGTCGAATAGGATTATGCTCTGTCGTAGGCCGGCGCTGACGATCAGAATCCGCACTTTATTGTTGGATAGGGCGAAGTGTAATGCTTTGATGGCGGCTATGGTTGTTTTTCCAACTTGGCGTCCGCAGCAGGCGGAGATCAAGGGTGAATTGTCTCCGAGAAATTGCTGCTGGTAGGGGTAGGGTTGAAAGTCAAGGAATGTTCTCGCGAAGTCAACTGGGTTCCTAAGCGTTTTCGCGAAGAGCGCCACGTACTTGTCGACGAGTTCACTGCTTTCCATTTTTCAGGGTCCATTCCAGTTTTTCTCTGAGTTCATTCATCAAACCCGACTGGGTCTGTTTCCCTATTCGGTCGCTTCGGCTGAGGGCTAATTGGCTGATGGCGTTTTGGATCATTTTCGCCATTTTGAGTTTGGAATCGGTAACGCTGGAGTACGTGTCTTCAGTGGCCAGGTTTGAGTCTACGAAGACTTCGATTATTCTCAGGTAGATCGTGGTTCTGGCGATTTGGGCTACGTAGATATCATCTATGGCGGGTTCATATCCTCCCATTTTTTCGAGGACCTTGATGATCTCGCTTCGGGTCCGTTCGTACTCTGCCACATCTATTTTCCTAAGACGGGGGGTTTTTCTGACTGGGGCAGTTGGGCCGCCGGCATGTTTCAATCGCATGAAACAATTCCCACCATCCTAGTTCTCAGCCTGTTCCCACGGGCCGGCGGTTAGGTATTGGAATAGGAATATTCGAAGGAGGTGTTGTTGGGTCACATTGTTCTCCGCCGCGACCTCTTTGAGGCGGACGGCAATCTTGCGTGGAATTAGGGCGTCGATCCTTCGCAGCCTCCGGTTGCTGTCCACCTTCAGCTCATGGTTTGCGAGTCCAGCTCGCACCGCCTCAGCTATCACCAAGCCCCGGGACCAGGCGCCGCTCGCCGCCACAGCCCGCTCAACCCATTCAACCTCAAAACCGCTCAGAAACACCCGCAACTTACACTGCCGACTCGGTCTTCGTGCGTCCGCTCCGCTATTGTAATTCAATGGTTACAAGTCAACCGAAACCCTACCGGTTGACCGACCCGAACGGGACCCGAGCAGTCACATATTAACTCGCTCGTCCATTACTCAGCCGAGTAACTGCTCCGCCAAAAACTCCGTAGAGTAACATGTTCTCCCCAAAAAATTACACCACCCCCCCACCCCGGCTGCAAGGTTGGCGGGCCCGCCGGGATTTGAACCCGGGACCCTTCCCCAAGAACGCGAGCGTTCGCGAGCTTTTCGGGTGGCTTCCCCGAGATTCGTATTCCCAGAGGTAAAAGCATCATCGACACGGTCAGTGTCACCGATGCTCTACCTTTTCAGGATCCAAATTTGATGGATCTGACTGAGCTACGGGCCCTGATTGTGACAACTCAGAGCAGTGTGAAAAGGGTTTTGCAGAACAAGAGCCGAGAAATAACGTGCGGATCCTCTTACTTCGGTGCTTCCTCCAAGGTGACTTTGATTCTGCCTCGGTCCGTGTTGCGTCCTATAGACAGCTCGAGGTTCTCGCCGACCTTCTTGTTTTGAACCACATGCTGCAGATCTTCCCAACTCTCAAGGGGCTTGCTGTCAGCCTCTAGAACTATGTCGCCCGCTGTCATACCGCTTCTGTGAGCCGGGCTTCCTCGACCCACCTTCACAACCAGGACCCCCTTCTCGTGCTGTATGTTATAGGATTCAGCGATGTCACGATTCAAAGTCAGACCTGAAATTCCGAGGTAGGGTCTAACCACTCGTCCTTGTTCAATGATCTCCTTGGCGATTTTCCGTGCAGCGTTAATTGGGATCGCGAACCCGATGCCTTGCGCAAATGGGATGTTCGCAGTATTCACGCCAACCACAAAGCCTGAGCTATCAACCAACGGGCCCCCGCTATTTCCCGGGTTGATGGACGCATCGGTTTGGATCAGGTCCTCGTACATGTGGTTCTCGATGTGGATGTGACGCTTCAATCCGCTGATGACACCAACGGTTGCAGTGGGTCCGGGAAGTAGGAATCCGTATGGGTTACCTATTGCAATTGCAATCTGACCAACGACAATCTTGTCCGAGTCTCCGAGTTTCACCGCCGGCAAATTCTCACCGTCCACACGGACAACAGCCACATCCGACATAGCGTCTGAGCCGAGAACTTCACCTTGGAACTTTTTTCCATCCGCCGTTATCACTTCAACACGATCAGCCTCGTCCACTATGTGGTGATTCGTGAGGATTCCGCCATTTGAATCGAAAATAATGCCCGATCCCAACCCTCGAAGGGGCATGGTGTCAAAGAAGTTCTCTCGAATAACTTTCAGAGTAGCCACCGTTACAACAGCTGGACTAACATTCTGGATAGCGATGGTGACGTCCTTTTCGTTTGCAGGAATCAAAATACCGAACACCGAATCGCAGAAAAATCACGGCGCTATTTAATGACTAATTAGAACAAGACAGGGTCAAAGGCGAAAGACGTTGGGAGATGCGTCATATTACAGATGCAATGGGTGCGGCTACGAATTTCTTGCAAAGACTGAAGGGCCCGCATGTCCGCGTTGCAAGAACAGCAAATTGGAAAAGAAGGATATGAAGAGCCTGAGTGGCTTGGATGAGTGACGGAACGCGGGTTGGCGCCCTTCGCCAGGAGAAGACGGTGCTGCTCCTTTGGGCGGGATTCGAACCCGCGTCGACGACGTGACAGGCCGTCATCCTAGACCACTGAACGACCAGGGCCGTCCCTCCACAAATCGCCGCGACAGCTTAAAGCATTGCTGAACTTGTTAGGCAAACTGCTAGGGCTGTGTGTTCACATTGGTTGATCTCGACGTAGCTTACGTCCCAACACCGAAAGTCATCGTCCGTCAGATGCTACTCATAGCTGGCCTCCGACGTGGCGAAACTCTTTTCGACTTGGGGGCAGGAGACGGACGCATCCTTGTTGAAGCCGCAAGGGAATTCGGCGCACGAGCCAAAGGCATCGAGATCGACCCCGAACGAGTCCAACGCATCAAGGAGCGGCTGACGGCTACTGGTGTTGACGCGGAAATCATCCAAGCCGATTTCATGACGGTGGACTTGTCATCAGCGAACGTGGTTGCCATGTATCTTTCAGATTCCGCCAACTCGAAGCTCGCGCCAAAACTAGAACGAGAACTTCAAGCGGGTGCACGGGTAGTATCATTGGACTACTCCTTACCAGGCTGGGCGCCAGAGAAGGAATTGATCGCGAAGGGCGCTCTACAACACAAGTTATACCTCTATAGAGTTTAGAAACTGCGGAAACGACCGTTCGACCTACGTGATTTCAAATCCTTCATCTCAGCCATGAACCTCATCGAATGACACTCATACCAGAACAATTCCTTTCGCCGGAAAAGGTTTAGAAAAATTCTTCGAACCGAGAAGAACGGAGAAATGGATTAGTGGTCCCGCGGGCCGGAATCTCATAGAGCTTTATGGCCCTATTTTGAATTCGCCGAACCGGTTGACCCAGTTCTCCAGCGACACTCCGGTTTCCGTTGTTAGCCTAGTAGGCTGACATGGCCGCGCCTTGGGCGCACACCTACAGCGTCTCCGTCACTCTTCTTGAGAGGGACTCGGAAGCTCTACCAGGCTGAGCTNNCGAATCATGCCGGAGACGCGAGCGAGGCCGCTCATTTCGCCAAGAAAATAGCCCATTGAATCCTTGATACTTCACGTTCAGGCAGAGCTGAGCCATGGTCTTCAAGCGCTGCGGAAGGATATCTCAAGTGTATAGCTGTCAACAAGAAGTGGAAGGCTGTTCCTCTTTCAAATGATTTTGTGAAGGTTATTCGCGAAAATAGTGAATAGCCGAAGCGTTTTTCCAGAGAACCTCTATGAACACAAACAAGTGAACCTGTCCCTTGACCTTCTTCGGAAAGGTACCGACGAACACTAGTCGGGTTGTCTTAGGTGCAAGCCCGCTAGCTGTAGGTCTCGGCTTCTTTTCCGTAGCGATAGCGGTCTTCTTGCCACTTGAGGGTATGTCCGTCACGGACCTAGGAGCCTTACTAACCACATTTGGATTGGTGACAGTTGTTTTCAGCGTTCCTTTCGCGATCTTGTCCGACCGATATGGACGGAAGCTGTTGATGACTGTCGGGTCGCTCATCTCCGTAGTCGTAATAATAGTTCCTGGATTCACTTCGGACTTTTTGTTGCTTGAGTTGTCAGCGGTTCTCGGGGGGATCGGTGAGGCAATGTATTTGTCCACTTGGAACGCGTATCTCGCTGACACAACATCCCAGGAAGCCAGAGCGGCAACTTTCAGCTTGTCATTTGTGACTTTCACAATTGCGTCGGGCGTCGGGAGCTTCCTTCCCGGACTCTTCCCCCTATTCCCGCTGAAGTTGCTGGACGCTCACCGTGTAGTGTTTGTCTTACTCGGAATCCTGGGAATAGGAACGCCACTCTCAGTCCTCAGATGGGTAACCGATGTCAAACCAAAAAAATCACGCCAAGGCATACTTCCACGCAAATCTCTGGGCATTATTGCCAAGTTTTCAACTGCGAACATGATGATCGGTCTGGGGGCGGGTCTGATCATTCCACTCATACCCACGTGGTTCTACCTTCGCTTCAATGAGACCGACGTCTTCTCGGGACCATTGATAGCTGTCTCAAACATAGCTATGGGACTAGCTGCGGTGGCGTCGCCAAGTATCGCGAGACGCCTCGGCTTGGTCAGGGGAATCGCGACGACTCAAATCCTCTCGACCCTCTTCCTGTTTGCCATGCCATTCACTCCGAATGCCACAGTTGCAGCACCTCTCTATGTTGTTAGAGCGATGCTGATGAACATGTCCAGCCCTTTGTCCGATACGTTTCTGATGGACATGATCGCAGAGGATGAGCGCGCGACCGCTTCATCTTTCAATGTTGTCATATGGCGATTGCCAAACGCCGCCAGCACGGTGATTGGAGGCTCGCTCCTGAGCCGCGGTGACCTCAGCCTTCCCTTCTATCTGTGTACCGCGTTGTACGTCTCTTCGATTGCTCTTTTCTACGGTCTGTTTCGACACGTAGACAAGACGCCTTCCACTTGATCGTGAAGGGTGCGGAAAGTTCTAGGTTCAGCAGCCCTACTTTTGAGCTCGGCCGCACTTGGTGCAGAATGTCTCGTCGGTGGGGAATTCGGCGCCGCAGAACCTGCACCTCACACGAGTTCCCGGAGTTTCTGAAGGCTTCGGTTTCCGTTTACCTGTCTTGGCTCCAATTGCGAAGAAGATGATACCAAACGCGAAGAGTCCCAAACCAGCATTTCCAATCAACGGACTGACGACAGTCGTGTTCTCGAGGACACTTAGGCTGAAAATAACTACGCGTTTGGTCGTGTCTTGGTTATCGAAAATGAAGTAGTAAGTGCCGGTAACTTTAGGGGCGATTGTGAAATTGTACGATATTACCATTGGTTTGGCAAGTATGACCTCGCCCGTGTGTTTCGCTTGCCATTGAGTGAAGTTCGCTTCATCCATTACATACATCGCTATTTCTTGGCCGTTGCCGACCTGCAACGAGCCCTTCGCTGTAACTCCTCCTGGCAAGTTGGCGGGTAGAAAGGTGTAGCTTGACGCTGGGACAGTTAGTACTGTTGGAGGCAATATCGGCATTTCAGTTTGGACTTGGGACGCCAGGCCAGTGAGCTCTGCGACAGGTGTGAGAATTTGTGCCCCTTGGTTCAGAACGAAAAAACCTGCCGCCATGAACAGAAGACCAATAATGAGCAAGGATCTATTCATCGATCTCTCCACTCAGAGTATTCTTCTCAGGCCTCTCCATGGACTTTGAAACACTCCCGCATAAATCGTGCGTATATTTAATGCATCACTCTGAAATGCCACCGCAGTAATCAGGTGTCATTCCATTCTGGAATTGGGCCGGTAGAGACGAACATGAATCTAAGCGACCGAGACGGGGATGAGTGAAATGGGTCAATGCCGACAATTAGACAGACCCCCCCAACATACCCGAGAGTGCTCACTGTCACGAGTCTTGGCGGGCCCGCGGGGATTCGAACCCCGGATCCCAGGCTGTCACCGCGTCAGCTCCGAAGGCTAACACGACTCCCATGGTCTCTGTGTCTTAATCCTAGCTCGACTACGGGCCCATGACGCTCATAGCTAGTCGAGAATGAATGTATTTCGTTTCACTTCCTTAAACCAGGTTAGCTCCCATTCGGCATAGTTGAGCGTTCAGTTGGGTAAGATAGTTAGGGGTGAACCCTATGCTATTCCCAGACAGGGCTGAAAGGGTCCATTGGCAGTACTATCTGACGTTGAAATTGAAAAACGCATTAAGGACCTGTCTCTTGTTCTGAGCCCCTTTGACCCAAGCGCTCTTAATGGGGCCGGTTACGACCTGCACATGGCGACGGAAACGACCATACCCGCAGGGAAACACCAACTTGCGGCGACCATAGAGAGAATTGAGCTCCCAGATGACTTGACTGGAACCTTACACATTCGCTCTTCGCTCGCCCGGGCCGGTATTTTAGCAAGCCTTGCTCTTGTTGACCCAGGATTTCGAGGACAACTGACCATTTCACTCTACAACGCAGGGACTGAGACATTCCGTATGAGCAAAGGTGACAAGTTTGTGCAAATGGTTCTCCATACGCTTGACACGAAAACCCAGCGCCCATATCGAGGAAGGTATCAAGATAGTCAAGGAATTGTTGAAAGCCGCCGCGAGTGACACTACTCTTTGTGTCAATAGGTGTACAAAGTGTTATTACTGTTCAGCATGGGCATGTGAATATCCCTACTTGTCAAAACTACTCTAGAAGGCGACAAAATGAGAACAGGTTCCCGTATATCCGATCTGAAATACAAGCTAATGACCATCGAGCTCCTCAACCTAGCCAAAAACTATTACACCTACAGGGAACTCGCGCAGATCATCGGTCTACCGGAGACAGTTTTGAGCAGGTATGTTAAGGGTCATGTACTTCCTACCATAGACAGAGCGCAGGACATCAACAAAACCCTTCAGAAAATAATGCGTCTCGAGGGGGAAATCCAACAGAGAATCCGTTTTGACGACGCTGGATATTTCGATAACACCAAGTTGATCTCCGACACTCTGTTGCTTGAGCGAGCAGTTCAGCATGCTGTAAACGCTTTCGCGGGTATGCGCATTACAAAAATCCTCGCAGCAGCCGTAGACGGAATACCTTTAGCCGCCTTGCTTGCCCACAGACTCGGTATCGGACTCATCATCGCAAAGAAGAATAGAGAAGTTGGAGTTCGCGAGTTCATCGAGGAAATATACATACCAAGTAGAACTGCAATCATGGTGAGCTTGTTCGTTCCAAGAGACGCGTTTAGGAAAGGTGACTGTGTGCTCATAGTCGATGACGTGATCGACAGCGGGGAGACACAGATTGCACTCACCAGAATTGTACAGAAGGCCAAGGCAGAAGTCACCGGCATGTATGCGTTGGTCGGCATGGGCGGCGACTGGAAGAATAAGATCGAAGCCGTCACACACTGCCCTGTAGAGATCGTTCTGCAGGTTGGCAGGAAGCCACTGCAAGAAGTCGGTCAATAGCCCATTAGCTCTCAGGGACCGAGAATCCCTGCACGCACCCTATCGACGGCCACAATACCTCTCTCAGTCATGAACCCCGTCACCAGATCTAGTGGAGTCAAGTCAAAGGCCGGATTCAAGACGCCCACACCCCTAGGCACGATCCTCTTGCCCCCGATATGCGTAACTTCCTGAGGGTTTCTCTCCTCAATCTCTACCTCATCTTGCTCCGGCCGTAGATCGAAAGTTGACGACGGCGCTGCAACATAGAACGGAATCTGATTTGCCTGCGCAGCCAAGGCGACGAGATACGTCCCCACTTTGTTCACCACGGACCCCGTGGTTATTCGATCTGCACCAACAATTGCCTTCTTGACAAGACCTTTCTCCATAACGTAGCCAACTGCGCCGTCAACAATCAGAGTGACAGGGATCTTGTCACGAAGCAGCTCGTACGTTGTGAGTTTAGCGCCTTGAAGCCTAGGACGGGTTTCGGTTGCGATTACTCGGATCTTTTTCCCTCGACTTATAGCCNNAGGACACAATCGCCGTCATCCAACAACTCCGCTCCGTACTCGCCTATCTTCCGATTCGCTTTAACGTCCTCTTCAGCCATTTCTAGTGCTTCATTCACGACCTGCACAGCTATTTCACTCGGTGGACCTGCCACAGCTCGAGCTTTCTTGAGAATTCGATCAATTGCCCAGAATAGATTCCGAGCTGTTGGCCTACTTCCGCGGAGGACCTCTGCCGCAGTTTCAAGCTCTTTGATCAGTTGCGCTTTGGTGTTCGCGTGACTTGAATTGGCCGCAAGCGCGAGACCCATAGCAGCTGCCACCCCGATAGCGGGTGCCCCTCGAACGACCATATTTCTAATGGATTTTGCGACCTGTCTGTAGTCGTTGAGGGAAACATAAGCGAATTTGTATGGGATCCTGGTCTGATCTATTATTCGAACGCGGCCGTTCACCCATTCCACTGTTCTGAGCTCTGACAGCGGTAGCAATTCACACAACCTCCGCCACGAAAAACAACAAGCAAAGCATTAGCTTTCTGTCTCACAATAACCAACCTCACAAAAGATTAATGGAGCGATGTCATTGCGATCGTCTGTGATCCTCTTGGAGAGCAGCCCAAACGCTACCCCCACACCGACTGTGCCTCAAACTGAGCAGAAAGCCGAGTTCACGCCTTGGAATGCAATCTCTGAAGGGCGGGGCGTCTACATACCATACAAATCCGAACTTATGGAGTTGAGAGATCGAGGCTTCGGCGACCTGAGAAATGTAAAACTGTTCTTCACTCCTTACGAATCATTCTATTTAATCGAGAAACAAAGGATTCGAGTATTTGACAGAAAAACCGAGAAGGAGCTAACACTGCGAGACATCGTCAAGAGGGTCTCTATTGGCCAACCAGAGATATGGATAAAATACTTAGTCTACAGGGACCTACGCGATCGCGGCTATATCGTACGCGAATCTGATCGAAACTTTGATTTCGACATCTACGGAAAAGGCCCAATGAGGCGCCTCATTTCAATCGTATACGAAGGCGGCGAAGCTAGCCTTCGGGAGTTGCAGAAGCTTCTGGGATACGCGGAGAACGACAAGAAGGAATTGATTCTCGCGGTGGTTGACCGAAGGACGGACATAGTCTACTATACGCTGAGTTCGCTGCAATTCTAGAATAGTTGCTATTGCGGCTGCCTGGCATTGCATTGTGCGCAGATCAAAGCGCCTGAAGGCAGTTGGGCGCCACACTGCACGCAATACCTCGTCTGTCCGGGTCCAGTTCCAGTTGCTGACTCTGGTGTGAGTGTTGGCGGTAACTGTCCAGGAGGGTGATAAACCGCCCCAAGGATGGCTCCCCCTACTGCACCTCCCACTACGTTCATTCCCAATATAGAGACAACAAACATCTGTAATTCAGCGAGTGCAGGTATCTGACCGGATGGAATTGGTATCAGACCGAGATATGCAAAAATGTCAGTCAACCCAAAGAAGAATGGTGTGCTCAGGAGTCCAGACAAAACCCCAGCCCTGACCGCTTGACTACTCTTCCCATGAAGCAAGTAGGCTGCAACCATTCCCCCAATGAAAGATCCAATGACCGGGTAAAAGAAGGCGAAAATGTCCGGGTAGAAAGGAGCCCCTAGTGCAAGAATTGCTGATACAGCAGACCCGACTACTAAGCCGCCCAACGTTGCGGTTCCAAGTTCTCGAGTCTTGCCAACCATTGTGGTCATCGTAAATCACTCGCCATGAATTGGGACTCACTATAAAACATTGTATCTNNTCTCGTAACTCGCTTGCAGGTTTGTGCTAAAGGTTGTCGTCTGATTCCTTCACACTTCCGCGCGGAGTGAAAGACACTGAACCCGAGGAAATGAGTCGACGATTGTGGATCTACGACAAGATACGTGAAGTTGTTTGGAAGTATGGATTTCAAATGGTCGAACCTTCAACCCTAGAGAATCTCAACACGTTAGAAGCGAAGAGCGGACCGGCAATTCGAAATGAGATTTACTGGTTCAAAGACAAATCGGGACGCAGCCTCGGTTTGCGTTTTGATTTGACCGTTGGCATGTCTCGGATGATCGCCAACAGGTACGACCTGCCTGAGCCTGTGAAATTTGCTACCATAGGTGGAAATTGGCGATATGATGAACCACAATTTGGACGGTATCGATACTTCACTCAATGGGATATTGAAATCTTTGGCTCGGATAGTCCTGTCGCTGACGCGGAGGTCATCTGCGTCGGTGCTGACATTCTCAGCAATGTGGGATTGAAGGATTTCGTTATCCGGATCAGCAATCGGAGGCTTACTGAAGCTTACCTCAGACAGCTGGGAATTCAACCTGGCACCCAGCTAGAGCAGTCCCTTAGAATCATTGACAAGATTCGGAAAGTGGACGCGGAGGAACTGAAGAAGGAGTTCAAAGCAATCGAGATCAAAGAAACAACCATAGACGACGTGCTCAGATTCATCTCGTGGAACGGAACACCATCAGAAGTCCTTGAGAATCTGAACGGACTCAATTATCAAGAAGAGGATGCGAAAAGAGGAGTGCAAGAACTGAGGGTGCTCGCGGATGCGTTGAAATCGTTCGGTCGATTGTCAAATTGCGTCTACGACCTGAGCATTGTGCGTGGGATAGGTTACTATGATGGGATCGTCTTCGAAGCCTTCGACCAAGGGCAGGAAGCTCTAGGTTCGATCTTCGGCGGTGGAAGGTACGACAAGCTTTGCAAGATCTACGGAAAGCGTGACATCCCAGCGACTGGCGTCGCGGGTGGAATAGAGCGACTTATGATATCATTGGAACGGGCCAATCTCTTTCCCAAGATGCGTCAAACTGCGAAGGTCTTCGTGGCTACTGTCCAAGATGAAATTAGACCTGAAGCTCTAAAGCTTGTTCAATTCCTAAGAGACAGAGGAATCTCGACGGAGACTGATCTTAAGGCCCGCAACTTGAGCAAGCAGCTCGAATATGCGAATGCAGTTTCAATTCCCTATGTGATAGTATTGGGCTCTCAGGAGCTCAAGTCACAAGTATTCAAGATCAAGAATATGGCGACACGGACTGAAGTGCAAGTCCCAATCTCGGATCTCGTGAGCAAGCTTCAATCTCTGGGCTAGTCGCCACCAACGAATATTTCCTTTTCATTCGATTGCAGAATCGCCCTGAGAGTAGCGCGTTCGCCGACAAGATCTCGCAATGAGACCACTCCCTTTGGTGAGTTGTGGTCATCGACTACAACGACATGTCTGATTCTGTGTTTATTCATGGCTTTGGCAGCTTCCGCAACATCCGCAGTCGCGTTGACAGTGACCACTTCCCTTGTTGTTATTGCGTTAATCTTCTCGGGAAGTCCTCCGGGGGACACGATGGATCGGATTATGTCCCTTTCTGAAACGACTCCCACAAGTTTGGTTTTGTCAATGGCGTCGCAGACTACCAGCAGTCCAACGTTATCCTGTACCATTCGCTTTGATGCTTCGAGGACTGTCGCGTCAGAGGATATGGTAATCATCGATCGAGTAATAATATCTGAGACCTTCAATGTCGGTTTCCCACCCTATCATGCGCGTGCATCGATGGGGATGTATGGCAAGGAAGTTTGGCCTACGTAGAGGGCTTTCGGCCGAATAAGCCGGTTGGCTTCCAGATACTCTATGGCGTGCGCGGTCCATCCTGCAATTCTACTCATTGCGAAAATTGGTGTGAACAGATCAGTTGGAATTTCGAGGGTGTGGAATACTACTCCCGAGTAGGAGTCTACGTTCGGGAAAATGGGTGACCCTGCCAAGTGTCTAAGTGCGCTCTGTTCTATAGCGACCGCTGTCTCAAACAACACCGTCTCTCCCTTATTGGAGGCTAATTGGGCACCGAGCTTTTTGAGGATAACATACCTTGGATCCCAAGTCTTGTACACCCGGTGGCCAAATCCCATAATCCTCTTCTTTTCAGCGAGTGCGTTAGTAACATAATCTTCGGCCTTCGAGGGATCACCGACTTCCATCACAGTCTTTAGAGCGGCTTCATTGGCGCCACCATGAAGTGGACCTCTCAACGTTCCAATTCCTGATGTTATTATTGAATACATGTCGGCCAAGGTCGATGCTGTAACGGTGCAGGAGAATGTGGATGCGTTCATCTCGTGTTCTGCGTGGAGGATCAGAGCCACATCCATAACGTGAGCATCGTATGGGTCGGGCGTCTTTCCGGCAAGCATGTGAAGGAAGTTGGCAGCATGGTTGAGATCTGGCTGTGGAGGTATCGGTTCTCTTCGGTTCCTGAAGCGATCGAAAGCAGCTATTATCGTAGGCATCCTGCCGAGAATACGGACCGCCTTGTCGACCCTTTCTTCTAACTTATCGGTTGTGGGCTGCTGGTCGTAAAGGGCCAAGGCTGATACTGCTGTCCTCAGGACGTCCATCGGATCACTGGCGATTGGAAAGGAGCGGATCAATTGCAATAACCCTGGTTCAAGTGATCGCTGTGACGAAATTCGCTTCTTGAAATCCTCAAGTTGCCGCTTGTTCGGAAGCGTCCCATAGATGAGTAGATAAGCGGTCTCTTCGAAAGTTGAATGTTGAGCCAGATCCTCTATGCTGTACCCGCGGTAGAAGAGTTTGCTCGCTTCACCGTCAATAAAGCAAATCTTACTCTCCATAACGTACACGTTGTCGAGACCCTTGTGGATTACAACGGGTTCCTTCATCACAGACAAATTCAATCAGGACATTCTTAACTGGCCAGTTTATACGAATTACCTCGACTGAATTTTTACAGTATCAGTTGAATCTCTCAAAGTCGAAGTGGATGGGGTTAGGATTGGCGATTTGCAAGCTCATCGTGGAAGCACACGGGGGACGCATATCCGTCGAAAACACACCTGGAGATTGTTCAACCTTCACGCTAATACTTCCAGCCAAACCGAAAACTGAGAAACCAATAGTTGCTAAGTAACGCCGTGACAGGCGACCAGTTGATTGGAGAGAATTTGGCGGGCCCGCGGGGATTTGAACCCCGGACTTCTGCACTGGCACGCAGTACACTACGGCCCAGTTCTACAGCTTTATCCGGTGTTCCTTAGGGGGTTCGGCGTCGAACTCCGTTCAAGACGGATTCTGCCGCTCTATCCAACCTGAGCTACGGGCCCACCTCGAACCCGGCTTGCCAAACTAAAAGCATTGAGGAGACGGTACACGTTCCCAGTTGCTCTGTGGACAGACACTATTTCGAAGAACCTTAATGGGTGGATTTGAATCAGATGGGTTTGTGCGGGGATACCCGAGACCTGGTCTGCGCTGTGATTCCAGGCGGGAGTCAGGTCAAAGGGGCAGGACCGCCAAACTGGCGGGGCCACACTTAAGATCCAAACGTACCTTGGGCTAGAGAAGGCATCCTGTGGCGTAGAGGCAAAACGCGCAAGCCTTCAGGGGTTCGAATCCCCTTCCCCGCACCAATACCACACCCCTGTTTGCGCTGAGTTTAGGCAGATTT
>PMBQ01000174.1 GCA_003152955.1 Candidatus Bathyarchaeota archaeon | reverse complement strand
TGGGGCATGTCTTTGGGTCGCAGGGCAAAGCCCCGGACTTTCTTTTGTTGTTTGCACTTCGTCTCGGGACACTCTCCGCTACGGACCAGATGGACCAGATGAAATGGCACTCCAATCGTTTATATAATATTTCTGAAAACTGATTTCATATCATTCTATCTGGTCTATCTATACAAAACATAGGCTTAGAGTAATGAATACAAGGTAAAGTAGAGGACCGGATGCCCCGCCCGGATGGACCGGATGAAGTACATCTGGTCCTCCATTCACTAAAATTACACGGCTTGTGAAGCGTTCCACCGGGTATATTCTTTCTGGAAATCATACGTCCTGCTCTTGACCCCATCTTTCATGGTCCTGACGGATGTAACCCCCTTATCGGCTAAACGACGTCCGAGACCTACAGGCTTCAAAGGGAATCGATAACCTGTCTCATGGCAAAAACGAGTATACGCTTTGTAGACACTGCCAGCCGACGCAGTATAGAACCCACCGGGGAAATTTATTATCTGCACTATCATGCCCGCGTCATTTTCCGCACTCATCGATTCATTCGCTAGCCAATCGCTATACCACGCATCGAACGAGTCCAGGGAGTATTCAGCCTGTTCCATGAGCGCCTCGGTTTTCGGCGGATTGAACCGATCGAACTTCGATATATCAAGATGGAGAAGATGATGCAGAAAGCCCGGGAGTTCGGCTGGGATGTATTTCTGAACGAGCGGCTCGAAGTATCCCGGATCCTGCTTATGTACTTCCGATACTCTCAGCACCAGATACCTCCGTTCATCGACGGAGCTATGTATGGCATGATAATCGTTCGTCGCCAATATGAACCGCGTGAAGCTATCGACTTGAATCGAGTCGATGCCTTTTCGTTCAATGTTTATCCTGTCCGCAGTAATGTAAGTGTCCAGAGTTTTCTGAGCACGTACATCACCTGCGAAGAAGGCCTCATCGAGAAAGCACAGCATGCAGCGTTCAAGCGTCCTATTGAATCGACCGATGATAGCATCCGCTCGAGAAATTGAAGCATAGAATTCATGACCTACCAACGGCTTTAGGATGTTATCGACGAATACCCCCTTTCCAGTACCCTTACCCGGACTGATTAGCAGAGGAGCGACCCCAACTTTCTGTTCAGGTTTCTGTACCAAGTGAGCGATCCAGAGCATCAGGTAGTGGTAAGTGGTCTCATCGTTGGAGCAAATAACTTCCCTGATATGTCGCTCGATATTCGGGAACTGTGCTTCTTGCGGTTCCACTGCCCTACCTTGAAACCACAGGTTGAATTCACGAGGATTCGGCTTCCCATTGGGACGGAATACTATTCTGTCGTATTCTCTGCGCCGTGCGCTTTCCATCCAGACGCCATACGCAGGGATCCATTCCATACCAGCGTTTTTCTTCTTTTCGAACATACCATGTGCCGCTATCCTGTCGCGAAAGGTCTTGGTTTTCAAGAATTGTGGTTCCTTCGGATTGCGAGTATCGATGACAACGGTATCTCCACCCATCGTAACGAGAGCGTACGTTTTGTTAAGCTGCTTGATCAAATCAGCGGCATCCACATACTCGACCTTATCACCGGTCTTATTTCCATATGATTCGGTGTCGTACACTTGCTTGATTGTCTTCGTGAACTCCTCACTATCCAAAGGTGGAGTGTTCTTGGTATTCCAGCTTTCTAGGAGCCCGAGGGTGAAGTCATAACTGAAGAGCTTACTCTTATACAAACTGGCAAGCTTAATCGTAGCCGCATGCCTTCCGGGTTGCCCTGTCCCACCAGCAACAACGCCCTTGAATAGCTTGAGAAATTCTGCACTTCCATCTTCCAAGTCCCCAAGTTCTGCCGTGAGGCTATACACTGGAGCTTCCTTTTCCACTACAGGTATTTCGTGCCGAATGGGAGTCCAGTTAACGTGAAGCTCGGGGTCATAGAACAAGAAACAGGCACGGGCAGCATCGGTAGTAGACGAATCCGACACTACATTATGCCATTCCTTCAGTTTGACCATGAACTTCTCATAGACCTTCTTGTATACATCAGCATCTATGATGTATTTGTTCAGCGCAAGAACAACCTTCAGGCCATCACCACTTGGTGAGGTGAAGAACATGAAGATGCGATTATCCGCTTTGAGCTCGGCACGAAGGGTTTCCATTCTGTCACCGACATGGTCTATATCCTGAATCATGAACTTCGTGGATTTGAAGTGAGCGACATCCCTTTTGTTGTCCTCAAAGGCCATGAACATAAAATATGGGAGGAGTGCTGCTTTCAAGTCACTGCGTTTTGCCGGATCGGCCTCAGCTCTTATCTGAGAGACCTTTTCTTTCAGGTCTTGCGACGTGCGAATCTGATTGATAATCCAGCTTAACGGTTTGGGAGTTACACGATTTACATTTGCGTACTTGGCATAGGAAACCTGGGTCGCATCGGAGATTGAATCAAACGCAGGTTCTACTGCAGAAACGATCGCAGATTGTAATGCGGCAGGACTGTTGGGTATCCGATCAGCTTTCGTGACTTCAATTGAATTGAGGGTCCCAGGCACTGCCTGGTCATTTGCAGCAACGATTACGTCAGTTGGTTGCTCTTGCGTTATTGGACATGTTGTCATTTTCAGTTGTGTTGGAATACATAATGCTCTTCAGATTACGGAATGCGTTCGCGTAGGCTATCGGGTTGACCGAAGCCTGGAAGCTGTAATAGCGCGACACCAGCTCAAGTAGCTGGGGCGTTTCCGTAAACATGAAAGTACTCACGTTCCCCTGTCGGGTGTGAGCTTGAAGAGGTAGACCGCTCGTTACGAGAAACGCCGCGAGCGGAAAGTCTTTCGTGTTGTAGGTTTTCATATTAGTGTTGTTATCCTAAGTTGTAACAGATTCTATCTGACGATGGAGCGCCTTTGGGAATTATGCCCCCCGTCATCGTCTTGAGCGAGCATATGTGCGTTCGCTTGTTTTCACAATAGACTCAATTGTGGATTGTCGTCCGGCAATTCTTTCCATTCGCGTCCATCCAATATCCTCCCCAATGGGCGGGGATCTACTGCAGCATACTGCATGAAATTAAACTTCACTTTGGCCGCAATGCACTGGTCTCTAATCTCTCTGGCCCAACTCGGGTCCATCCTGCGAAAGCCTGACCCGGATTCTCCACCAACGAGTACCAATGAGATGCCATCCAGATTTATCTTGCCTACGGGTCCAATCAAAGGCTCGAACATAATGAACCGGTTACTGGCGGGAACTTTCCGTAAATCATCAATCCTGAAGTTGTACTTCGCACTCTCAACTGTCACGCCCATCCATATGTTGCTGGTCCACTTCAAGTGCGGAGCGTACTCAAGCAATCGCGGAGTTCTTTTTGTCAATGCCCGAAAGGTGTGTCGCGAACATTCGTTCATTGTTCGAAAGACCTCTTTCAGGAAGCTGAAAGGAACATCCTCGTGGAAGATGTCTCCCATATTATTTACGAAGAATGCTCCAGGCCTCCTCTTCTTTCTCGGTACGTCAAGCAGATCCTCGTGGCAGGTAACCCGAGCACCATTTCTATACTTCTCGTTCTTCATCAACGGAATCAGCCTATCTAATGCGTAACAGTGCGCGCATCCATCGGAATACTTCGTACATCCGGTTACCGGATTCCACACTTTGCCTAACTGGTGTAGCCCTTTACCCATTGCTTATGTGTTGGTTATCGTAAATCACGCTTCGGGTCTTGCACTCGCACTTTGCCAGCGCAGTCCATCGAACAAGAACGTCGTTCGCATTTTAATAGGGATTGGTCACGTACTACGGTTGGGAGAGAGAGGAGAGACGACGCGGAAAAGCGTTGATCAAACATCCATATCTATATCCAACATTTCATTGCCGGCCGATCTCTCGGGGGCAATATTATTATACGAAGAATTCTTGACAAAAGCAACTTTATTCACTATTATTTATACTGACAACCATACGGCCCATACCATGCCCAAAATCATCGAATCCGACGACATTCCAGGCATTCAGCGCCTCATTAACCGCCTCTCTGCGGCGGAAGGAATATCGATTTACGAGCTGGCCGATCGGAGCGGACTCCACCCTACCACACTCTACGCCATCCTGAAGAAGAAGCCGAGCGCAACGAGGAGGCCAGTCAGGCGGGAGACGATCAGGGCCCTGGCGGAGGGAAACCGTTATATGGTCACATTCGACGCGGTCAAGAAGCGGGTAATCCTCGAACCATCAGAAGAGCCGGCACCAAGGAATGACCTCGATGACCTGATGGAGGGCGTGAGAAGGGTGTTGGCGAGATCCGGACGGAGGAAGTTTACGACCGAGGAGAAGGAGAGAATTCTGGCGGTGGTGAGAATCCTCGTTTCT
Source organism: Candidatus Bathyarchaeota archaeon (assembly GCA_003152955.1). The sequence goes on along the minus strand of PMBQ01000174.1, from coordinate 397 downwards.
TGAGCCTGAAAATGAACCATTGGTCTCGCGGGCGAGATGAATTGTCGTGCCGTGCACTACGATTTGTGATGTGCACACAGACCACGGTCTTTACGTAAAGACGGATGGGGCTATCTTGGAATTACGACTCTGAAGACAAATGAGAGGGGCATCAAGGCTTTCCGAGACGAAAAATGCCATGTCCAGATGTCCGGCTGGTCAGGTTGCTCAACGGGCGGTCCGTGACGTCTTTGCAGTTGTGTAAAATCACAAAAATCCTTATCTTCTATTCACTAGGCAGGAGGGTATCGACAGTATCGACAGGAGCCCCCGAGTATCGACAATTTCGAAGACTCGGAAGCTGACTTTCGGCGAGAACAGAGCGTATTTCAATTGCCCCGTCGTCTAACGGCAAGAC
>PMBQ01000447.1 GCA_003152955.1 Candidatus Bathyarchaeota archaeon | reverse complement strand
CCCGGCTTTCCAATATTGCCGTTTAGACCCGCCAATGTCGCGAAGGCGCGACCGGTGATATCTCCATGGTAATAGCGATCTATCCCAAACCCCCAATAAATACTCGCAGGCTTACGAGTAGCATATTCGCGGGCGAGCAGCCGAATGGTGTCAGGTTTCACATCGGCGACCTTGGAGGCGTTCTCAGGTACATACTGCTTCGTGGAATCCCACAGTAGTTGGAACGCAGTCGTGTACTGAACTCCAGCTACGGTGTAGCTTCCTGTGAGGGTTATCGAAGTACTTGAGTCAAATGTCACCGCGGCGTTTGCTTTCGAATCCCACACCATGTACTTGTTTGAGCCATCCTTCTTGACATCTTTTTCGCGGAGGAAGAGTTGAGTGTCACCCTTCACGAGGAAAGGCCCCACTGTGTGGTTCAGCACGAAGTCCGCGTCGTAGAGTGACTCTTCAATAATTACGTTCATCATGGAAAGCGCGAGGGCCACTTCTGAGCCTGGCCTCGGCGGTATCCAAAGGTCTGCCTTGGATGCAGCAATAGTGTACCTTGGATCTATAACAATCAATTTTCCTCCGTTGTCAAGGGAATCTGCGATAAAATGCCAATTGTGAATGTTGCTTTCGGTTATGTTGGAACCCCAGACAATAACCAGTCTGGCGTTGGTGAGATCTGCAGCTTCATTCATTTGCCCATGGTCCGGTCCCCCGATCGTTTGGAATATTCCCAATGGGGTTGCGGAGTCCAGATTTGAGCCAGGCATCCCGTAGGTTGCTCCGAAGAGATTTGCAAATCTGTAAATCGATCCTTGGTAGCCGTTTATTACCCCAGCATTACCGCTACCTGCTACAACAGCGACCGACTTGCTACCGTACTTGCTTTGAATGTCAGCAAACTTGGATGAAATCGTGTTAATGGCTTCATCCCATGAGATTCTCTGCCATTTTCCTTCTCCGCGTGCGCCAACGCGCTTCATTGGGTATTGCAGTCGGTCGGTGTGGTAAACGCGTTGAACGTGGGTTAATCCACGAAGGCAAATGCGATTGTATCGAGAATCAGGAAGCGGACCCATCTCAGTCGCAACGAATTTTCCATCCCGAACGTGGACGAGGAGTTTGCATATGCTCCAGCAATTGTTAGCGCATGCGCCGTGAAGTATTGTTTCTGAAGACTGTGGAGCGGCAGCAGGGCTTACAGAGGTCAGCAAAGAAATAGGAAGCCCATTGGCTACATCGAAAAGTGGAATTGCAGCTGTAACGGCGGCTGCGCCAGCAGCCAAAGTCAAGAAACGTCTTCTTGTAACTTGCATTTCGAGTCTAGCGTCGTTCTCGGCTCTGGACGATATATATACAGTGAAAGTGGTGTATTTAGTTTGGAATATAGTCTTTAGTTTAAATAAGGTCGTGTGCCTCTGAAGAATTCTCGCTCAAAGGGGCCCATTACGGACTGACGATCGAGCAGTGGGAAATTCAGCCCAGAGGCAGTTGGTTGTCACCGGCTTGAACAGCGATGCGTGGATAAGCCCAAGCGTCTTCGTTTTGCTGCTTGACTGCAGGTTTGAGTATGGGATTAGATTGTTTCAGTTAGGTCATGGCCCTACCGAACTTGGATGGGGCAGGTTTTCTTAGCGGGCGAGTGCTTCCTTCATTTTCTGAACAATCTGTTGCGCCTCTTGTTCAGGTGAGCCCGTAAGTTGCTGTCCTCTCCTCGAAGGTTTCGGGAGCTCTTCAAGTCGTTCAACGATAGTATGCGACCCCTTCACACCGATCTTGTCTACGTCAACACCCAAATCTGCGGCTGTCCAAATGGTGAGCTTGAACTCTTTCTCCGCCCACCTTTTTCTTCTGAAATCTGGAAACCTGGGAGAGTTGCATCCGAGTTCGACCGACGCTAGGAAAGGCAGCGGAGTTTCGATTATTTCATACCCGCCCTTTATGGCGCGTCTTGCGTGTGCCACACTACCTACGATGTCCAGTTGTGTTACGTAGGTGACTTGCGGGACATCGAGCCATTCAGCGATTCCTGGTGGAACTTGGCCGGTGCTCGCGTCAGATGATTCTTCGCCACAGAGGATGAGATCGAAATTTCCTATCTTCTTAATGGCCGAGGCTATAGTGTAGGAGGTTGGGTACGTGTCTGCTCCCGCGAACGCTCGATCACTTAGCAGGAAGGCGTTGTCAGCACCAGATGCGATTCCCAGGCGCAGGTAGGATTCGAAGAATGGCGGCCCCATTGAGAGAAGGATCACATCGCCGCCATGTTTCTCCTTCAGCTTAAGAGCGAATTCGAGAGCGTTCTTGTCAGGCTGATTGATTTCGTTTTCTGCGTGGCTCCGATCTAACGTCTTAGTTTCTGGATCAAGACGGACGTCTTCTGTCTTCGGCACTATTTTCATGCAGACTATGGTTCTCATTCTCGGCTCATCTTTTCCTAGATTTCGAGACCAATGCTGCAAGCACCTTCTCGACGTCGTCGACCACGATGAAGTCAGCATAGGCATTGACCGCTGCGCTCTGGTCCTTGTTCACTGAGACAACAGTCTTGGCCTCGCGAATTCCCGAAACGAAGTGCGCGGCCCCGCTAGCGCCTAGAATTATTGCGAGCTTCGGAGACACTGCAAGACCCGTTGATCCAATCTGATGGTCACGAGGCATCAACCCTTTGTCCGCCAATGGTCTCGTAACTCCAATTACGCCGTCGATCGATTCTGCGAACTTTCTGACCTGTTCGAGTTGCGTTTCTGCTCCTCGCCCAGCTATGATGACAGTCTCCGCCTTTGTGATATCCACGCCCTCCTTCACCGATCGCTCGACTACTTTTACTCGAACTTCTCTAAGATTTACCGGAACCTGTTCTATCAGGCCTCGCTTCTTCGGATCCTTTTGCGGCACTGGGAAGATGCCCGGCCGAACCGTTGCAATTTGTGGTCTGCTTCGCGGGCATTTGCATATTGCAACCAAGCTTCCGCCAAATCCTGGAACGCCGCAGACAAGCAGGTTTGTTTCTTTTTCGACTTCAACTTGAACCGCGTGGGCCATCAGACCTGTGTTCAACCTGACTGCTAGCCGACCGGCGAGATCCCGCCCGTTGTGGGTTGCGCCGAGCAGCAAGATCTCCGGTTTCTTGTCGACAACCACTTCTCCTAGAACTTTCGAGAATGCTTCCGTTGTGTAAAGTTCAAGGGCAGGTGAATCTGCGACCAGAACTTGGTCGGCCCCAAATTGGACGGCTTGTTCAGCGAGGCTTCCAATCTTGTGTCCGAGAATTACTCCCGTTACGCTAGTCGCGACTTTGCCTGCCAATTCCCGTGCTTTGCCTAGCATT
>PMBQ01000330.1 GCA_003152955.1 Candidatus Bathyarchaeota archaeon | reverse complement strand
CACCTGCAGTAGAGGACGTCTTCGTTCGGTCGGTCCAGGTGCCAGGTGGCTATGCAGCAGAGATGAGTGCAAGCGCTCGCGAACGCGAGCAGTCCATTATTCGCAGTTGTGCCTCGGAGTTTGTTTTCATCAACACGGATGAGGATTGCGGGTATGCTTCCGCCCCAGAGCACGCTTGCTCCTTTCCCGACCTGATCGAAATCCTCCAGCTTCACTTCAGATCCGGATTTGTCGGAGTACCAAGTCCCCTTCTCTGGACCGTACTTGAGAATATTGTCGGCCGGACCTTGACTGCCATTTGCGCTGGGCAGCAGTGAGGTTAGAAGCGAGAAGAATGAGGCGACGGTTCCTAGAACTCCGAGTGAGACTAACGCTTTGACAAATTGCCGTCTATCAATCCGTCGCCACGATTTCTTCTTAGGTTCGGATACGGCCTTCTCACCCATGACTCTCACTTCCGTCAGTTTCTTCAAAAAGGCGTGCAGCGATCCTTTCCAGTCGTGGTTTTCTCAGGAAGGCGTCGCTCATGAAACTACTTCTGTAAACTGCCAAGATAGCTGCTGCAAGAAATGTCGCAATCGCAAGCATCGTCCCAATCAGGAATGATCCCGTCCCTTGAAGGGCGCTCACGACTATCAACGCGTCTACGATCAGCTCTATAGCGACGAGAGTTACGATTGCGAGGAACGGAGCGTCGGATCGTGCGAGCGCATTCTCAGATTTCACAACGTCGGTAGGTCCAACAGTATCCATTGGCGGTATTGTTCTGTCTCTGTCCTCTCTCAGAACGAAGAACATGACTCCCATCAGCGCGAAGACGAAGAGGAAGGCGAGGAGGCCAGCGACAAATGATGGAATCTCCAACAATAGGTATCTGGCTCCAGATCCTAATGCTCCTCAATTGCCAGTTGCATCTGAGGATCGACCGCGAGTAGATGGCTACCGTATATTAGTCCTCCCTTAACCTCTCACTTCTGCGTTTCTCAAAATCCGGTTTCTTGTGAGGAAAAACATCTGTTGTTCTCATCGTAGTTTTAATAACCTTCTAGGTTGTTCAGACAAATTGGGTTTCGTGAGGGCATATGGTGAACATCGTAGTACTCGTGAAGCAAGTATACCAGAGTGCTGACCTGAGAGTCGACCGTTCCACGAAGACTCTTGTCACACAGGGTGTTGCCAGAGTCATCAGCGAGACCGACAAGAACGCGATCGAAGAAGCAGTCAGAATCAAGGAGAAGCATGGAGGCAAGATTACAGCGATAAGCATGGGGCCTCCCGAAGCCAAGGAAGCGCTAAGGGAGGCTCTGGCCATGGGTGCCGACGAAGCGTGTCTTCTGACCGACCCACTGTTCGAGGGGTCCGACGCGCACGCTACCGCAAACGTTCTTGCCGCCGCAATCACAAAGATAGTTGACTTTGATCTCGTACTGTGTGGCAATTATTCGGAGGACCTTTTCGCTTTCCAAGTAGGTCCAAGGCTTGCGGAGATCTGCAACCTTCCTCAAATCACGTATGCAACCAAAATTACCCTGGAAGGATCAAAAGTAGTCGCCGAACGGGATCTTGAAAACGAACGTCAGGTCGTAGAAAGCAAACTCCCATGTCTGATCAGTGTCACGAGGGAGATCAATGAACCAAGGCTGCCAACATTAATGGCCATCATGGGCGCATCGAAAAAACCAACGAACACATGGACCGCCGCAGATCTTAGTCTCGACAAGGAAGAGGTAGGCTTCAACGGGGTCTTGGTAGAGGTTCTGCGAAGTACGGTCTCAGTTGGGGACAGAAAGCGGATCATGCTCCTGGGAGAAGTCGCTGAAATCGCTCCAAAGCTTGTGAAGGCGCTCCTGCAAGAAGGAGCTCTGAAGGGGAGTTAGATATGTCTCAGGAGAATAAAGGAGTCTGGGTGTTTTCAGACCTACCCGCACTAGCCTTCGAGCTGCTGGGCAAGGGAAGAACTCTAGCAGACCAGCTGGCGACACAACTGACGGCGGTCTCTATCAACGCGAATTCGGATGGGCGCGAACACGTGCAACACGGGGCGGACAGGGTTTTCTTGATCAGTGATCCAGCCCTGAGCACTTTTCAGGTCGACGGTTACACTGACGCACTCACTGCTCTGGTGAATGAGCACAAGCCCGACGTTCTTCTGATTGGCGCCACCAGAAATGGATTGGAACTCGCTCCTCGACTTGCCGAGCGGCTGAAAACAGGATGCGTCACTGAAACTACTCGATTGGAGCTTGACGCTGAGAAGAAATTCGTCCTCATGGACAGAGTCACTTACGGCGGCAATCTCGTGGAGACACATATTTCGAGGTCGAGGCCTCAGATCGCCACAATCGCAAAAGGCCTGTTCTCTCCGATTCCAGCGGATCCTTCGAGGAAGGGTGAGATTGTGAAGGTTGAACCGCAGATTAAACCCTCAACCACCAGAATTCTGGAGAACAAACCGAAAACCGCAAAAGGTGTAAAATTGGGGGACGCCTCAATCATCGTTTCTTTCGGACGTGGTGTGAGAAAGAAAGAAGATTTGGCAGTGATTGAAGAGTTCGCACAGACGGTGGGGGGAGCAGTCGGCTGCTCAAGACCGATAGCCGAGGATCTCCACTGGCTACCCGAGGAACAATACATCGGCCTTTCAGGTCAGAAAGTGAACCCGAAGGTGTATTTCGCTTGCGGAATTTCAGGACAGATTCAGCATTTAACGGGGATAAGGGGTAGCAGGATCATCGTTGCAATCAACAACGACCCGAAGGCTCCAATATTCGAGTTCAGCGACTACTGCGTCGTAGGTGACCTGTACCAGGTGATTCCAGCGTTGTCGAACGCTGTGAAAGAATTGAGCAAGAGCCAGTAAGTAATCAGGTCGACGTGAACTACCAGGGTCTCTCCGCGGGGAAGGCACTCTGATGGGACGACATGAGCTTGAGACAATTACCCTTGTGGTATGAGATTGTCGATGCGTTTCTTATTCTGAACTTTGACTTGATCTTACGATATGGCACGCCGGCAACAATCATTTTATCGATCTGCTTTCTGGCCTTGTGCTTACACAATTTGCAGGCCATATTTCCGACTGTCCTTAGGTCGGCTCCTTAGGCGAGAGAATTATCCTGTCCGCTTGCAGAATTTTAGGTTTCCCGTTCTACTGGCTACTGGGACTTTTTCTTGATTGTCGTGTTCCGAGCCTTAGCAGAGATGGAGCTGAGAGAACGGATGTTGACAATAGAGTGATGAACAGTCTCGGATCGCGAGCCAATGAGAGCAGGGTTCTTCCCTGGAAATCAATATCGGCTGTTCTGCTGAGAATTTCATCAGTCTTCAGTTCATGAGCAACATTGAAAATCCGGTCCAAAGATCGATCGGGCAATTGGTAGAGCATTCGTCTCAGCCATGACATGGCTGCCAAGTCGAATCCTATCAGGTGGCGCCATTTCTTTTCATAAGACGACAAACGATCGGCAGACGTGTCGCTTATTCGAACAGCTGTTGCGGCAGTTTCTCCAGCTATTCTCCCGCACATTAACCCGAACACTATTCCTCCGCCGGTTGTCGGTTTGACTTGGGACGCTGCGTCACCGACCGACAAGATGCCGTCTGTGAATGTTCGATACGATGCGCCCCCTACTGGTATTGGATGGTATCGGGGTGGTGTCAGCATTTTGGCATGTCTGAGCTTTGAGGACACTATTGGGTGCTTGTTTACGAAGCGTTCGAAGCACTCACGGACATTTGCTCGAGCTCCCGCGGCTATCCCAACCTTAGCGGAGCCATCGCGCCTTGGAATTATCCATCCAAAGAATCCTGGTGCATAGCTTTGACCAAAGTAAAGTTCGACCAGGTTCTCATCGACGTCGGTGAGTTTCTCTACATTGCACTGAGCAGAATTTACCACAATGCCATAGTTTTGTAGCGGAGGCGCTACATATTTCGCTACCGACCCTCCACATCCAGCAGCATCAATCAAGATCTTGCACTGAACACTCCTCGACTTGGATCCTCCTACTTTGATGTGGAAAAGTCCGTTCTCAGATCTTCTGACACCTTCTATTCGAGAACTTGTATGAAGTGTAGCGCCATTCTTGACTGCGAGAGTGGCGAGATGTCGGTCGAACTTGGCTCTGTTCAGCACCCATGTGACAGGTTCCGGTCTGCGTAGACTCAGCGACTTTCCATTTGGAGCATAAAGCATAGCGCCCTTGATTTCGTTTTCAATGATAGTCTTCGGTATGCTGGGCGCATATTGCTTGAAAGCTAGGATGCCCACGTGGCCCGAACAGTGTGAGGGTTCTCCAACTTCAGGGTGTTCTTCGAAGATCGCGACCGAAGTGCCATCTTTGGCGGCTGTGAGCGCAACTGTCGCTCCGCTGACTCCGCAGCCCACAACGGCAATATCTACCAGCTCAGGTGCCATGACGTGTCATTCGCAGACCCAGCGGAACCCAGACAATCATGCTGACAGCAGAAACCTGGGGGCTAAGCCCTATTTTTGCGTGCGTTGCTCGACGAGTTCAACGCGTCGTTTGCCCTTCATCTGACGTGAGACCCTCACGAGTCCGTTGACCTCAAGTTTCATGAGAATCCCGTTGAGTTCTCTGAAACTGAGATCTTCCTTACCATTGCGGATCTCTTTCAGCAGCTCATCGTCAGTGAGGGGACCTTTGCGGTCTATGACATCTAGTACCGTATGTTGGAGGGGTTTGGGCCCCCATATTCTGCTCAACGACAATAGCACCGCTAGTTCTCTGATCTATGCAACTGGGGTGATGGCCGCGGCCCGTTCTCTCCTAAGCCTCTTTGAGAATTTCTGATACCAAGCATCGTCTTCAGTGGTTATGCTGGGGGCAACTCGTTCCAATGCTTTGTTGAAGTCGCGCAAGGTCACTTCTGTTGAATCAATGTCCGTTCGTAGCGCATCAATTGCAGCTTCGCGACAGATCGCTTCAACGTCCGCGCCCGAATATCCTTGCGCTTTGCGCGAGAGCTCTTCTAGGTCTACGTCTCTCGAGAGAGGCATCGTGTGAGTATGAATCTTGAATATTTCCCTCAGTGAATCGAGGTCGGGTGAGGGTACGTAAATCATCCTGTCGAACCTGCCAGGTCTCAGGATGGCTGGATCCAACATGTCGGGGCGGTTTGTGGCAGCGATTACGAGTACGTTCTGAAGACTTTCGATGCCGTCGATTTCGGTGAGGAGTTGGCTGATGACTCGCTCGCCAGCTCCTGAGTCCCCATATCCTAAGCCGCGTCTAGGAACTATCGCGTCAAGTTCGTCGAAGAATATTATCGCTGGCGCTGCAGTTCGTCCCTTCCTGAAAACTTCGCGAATAGCCTTTTCGGATTCTCCAACCCATTTGGAGAATATCTCGGGGCCCTTTATTGAAATGAAATTGGCTTCGCTCTCGGTTGCTACGGCCCTTGCTAGAAGCGTCTTGCCACAACCTGGTGGGCCGTAAAGTAGAACTCCTCTTGGTGGTTTGATGCCCATTTTCGTGAAGACTTCATGTTTCTTGATGGGCCATTCAACGGATTCCATCAGTTCCTGTTTGATCTCCTTTAGGCCGCCAACCTCATCCCAGTGAACCTGCGGAACCTCGACGTAGACTTCTCGCATCGCTGTTGGTGTAATCTCTCTGTAGGCCGACATGAAATCATCCATGTTGACAACCATCTTTTCCAGGATTTCTGGCGATATGCGTTCCTCTTCAAGGTTGATTTCGGGTATGTACCGTCTGAGTGCCTTCATTGCTGCTTCTCGGCAGAGCGAAGCAATGTCAGCGCCTGTGTAGCCGTGAGTCACGTCTGAAAGTCGTTTGAGGTCGCTGTCTTCTGAGAGCGGCATGTTCCTGGTGTGAATTTGTAGGACTTCGTTACGGCCTGCCTTGTCGGGGACCCCGATTTCGATCTCTCTATCAAATCTCCCTGGTCTGCGAAGCGCAGGGTCGATTGCGTTAGGTCTGTTAGTTGCTCCAATGACGATAATGTTACCGCGTGAACCCATGCCGTCCATCAGCGACAGAAGTTGCGCGACGACGCGGCGCTCGACTTCTCCAGTTACTTCCTCGCGTTTGGGTGCGATCGCGTCCATTTCATCGATGAATATGATGCTTGGAGATGTTTCTTGGGCTTTCTGGAATATCTCGCGCAATCTCGCTTCCGATTCGCCGTAGAACTTGGACATTATTTCAGGTCCCGAGATGACGTAGAAGTTCGCATCGGACTCGTTCGCCACTCCTTTCGCGAGCAGTGTCTTACCGCAACCCGGGGGTCCATAGAGGAAGACGCCTCTTGGTGGTTCGATTCCCAGCCGCTGGAAGAGTTCGGGGTGTCTCATCGGGAGTTCAACCATCTCCCTGATGCGTTGAATCTCCTCATGGAGACCGCCAATGTCTTCGTAAGTCACTATTGGGATGCCTTTTTTCTCGGGTGTTGGTTCGCTTAGAACTTGGACGTGTGCCGCTTCAGTTATTTTCACGGCGCCGTGGGGTCGCGTTCTCGTAACTATAAGTGGGACAGCACTTCCGAATATTGAGAGTAACGTCATGTCCCCTTCGATGAAGGGCATGTCCATGAAGCGCCGTTTTACAAAGCTTACAAACTCTTCGTCAACGCTCAATCTGACATCTGTGGGGGCAAAGACGATTGCCTGCGCTTCTTTCACATCCGCCTTCTTGACGCTAACATACTCGTTCAGTGCCACTCCTGAGTTTCTCCGTATGAGTCCGTCCATTCTGATGATTTCTTGGCCTTGGTCTTCAGCGTACGCCGGCCATGCAACGGCCACTGTCATCTTCTTGCCGTGTATCTCGACAAAATCGCCAGCGGTTATGCCGAGTTTCTGCATCGTATCATTATCTATGCGGACTTTGCCATGTCCTACGTCGCGTTGCCTTGCGTCCGCAACTCTAAGCGATGATTCGTGATTACTCATGACGATCTCCTCTCAAACAATCTCCGGATAGGATTAGTGTGTTCAAATCCTGATTGCCACTATTAAAATTGCTATCGTCTAGCCGAGCTCTCATTTGTACATGGGTCGGTGCGAAGTATCCATTCCCTGAGCTGTTCATGTCGTTCTCAACCCTGAAGACTTGTTACTTGTGGTAACAATGCGGTGATTTAAGTGTTACTTGAAGTAACGGTTCGCTAGAATCTTCCGACCCTCAAAATCTGAATTTCGCTCACCCAGTCAACTCCGCGTATGGCCTGCTCAACTTGGTCCATTGTTCCTTCAACGTCTTCTGGAAGAATTATGTGGGCTATCAACGCGACGAGCCCAAATGCTATGGGTTCTTCCTCGAATTTCTGAACGGTTAGGCCTGCGGGGAGGGATTGCTGAATCTTGGATCGCAGAGTGTTCAAATCAAGATTCGCGTCGGTCGGGAAAATCTTGATTGACACTAATACTCTTGCCAAGGGCGATCCTCGTCGTTCTTCCTATGGTCCCGAATATCCACACTTCACGCAGCGATAGGGCCGCCCGAACATTCGGCACTTTTCACATCGCCAAATTGTGACCTCGCCGCAACTAGGGCACGGAAACTTGACCGCGCCTTCTCCAGGAAGAATAGTCCGCGCGCACCATGAACAAGTGGGCATGCGGATGATCTTCTCACTAGTCATGGGGATCGATGTGCTCATTCACTAACACTTCGGGTTCTGACACGCACAGTTCTGAAGGTTATAAATTGATTGCTAATCGTGGGGAAATGTCCTCATTACTCAGCTTCAGGGTGGACCGACAGATTCAAACAGTGGGCTGCGTTCAGTCAGGTCAGCAGATTTCGACGCGTGCTGGTTGAGCATATTGGTCAGTATAGATTCTGTTTGTGATCTAGACAGATTTAGGCGCTTCATGATAATGAGTACATGCCAGTCCTACATCCCAATGGAGTTGGATCAAGACGAGACAGTGTACCCGGAGCGTTCTGCGGATACTGGGACGATGTACGTTGAGGCCGAGGATAAGGAGACTGTCGGGCAGATCCGCGAGCTCAGATTTACTCGGGTGTCGAATGTCCTTGGCATAATATACAATTCTAAGAGTGGTCGGACGCAACTAAAATGGAGACACTTGCAGGGTAGGGTTGGCCGATTGAGTGGAGACGCGAGTCCCAATACGCTTGTGAATCTCTTTGCGTCTCAAGCGCTCCCAGAATCCTATGCTATAGCTGGAAGAGAACAAGAGCAAAGCTCCACCCAGCATCAGAGCTCCTTGAACGAGGCTTTCGCTGATACCTAAGATAACTGCCACAACAACACGCCTAGCTACTGTTCAAGTCGAGAGAATTTTGCTTTGCTACAGTTCAAACAACTAATCTGAAGCAGCCTCTCGACCCCTACGAGAGCGAAGACAGCGAGTTGCGACTTGAATCCGAAATTCGCAGATCGAGTACCCTAGAACAGCACTTCGTCCATGGCAAATGGGAAATAGTCAAGATCTACGTCAAGGGAGACCTTCACGAGATTACTGTCAAGTGCAGAGATGAACATCGCTAATAGCAGCATTTCTTGGATGTCGACTTACCGAACCAGCCAACTTTTGTAGTGAAAGACTGCCAATTACTATCACTCCGGCACAGGAGACTGGTTAGGGTTGGGCGTCGACTTAGCTGACATCATCCCAGAAGAGTCAACAACTCTAGATGCGCTTTCGAATAGGACTCTCGCAGTGGACGCGTACAACACCCTGTACCAGTTTCTCGCAATTATCCGGCAACCGGATGGAACACCCCTCAAAGACCGAACAGGTAGGGTAACTAGTCATCTGAGTGGATTGCNNCTCTATCGTACAGCGAATCTGGTTGAGAAAGGCCTCAAGCTTGCTTTCGTTTTTGACGGTAAACCTCCCGAACTGAAGGAAATGGAAATTCGCAGAAGGCGTGTGGTGAAAGAAGAAGCAACTATCAAGTATGAACGAGCGCTCAAGGAGGGCAAGACGCATGAAGCAAGAACCTACGCGCAGGCCACATCACACCTGAAGGATTTGATGGTGGATGATTCTAAGAGACTCTTGGATGCGCTGGGCGTGCCTTGGATTCAGGCGCCCTCGGAGGGAGAAGCGCAAGCCGCCTTCATGGCTGCACGCGGAGACGTGTGGGGAGTTGCATCTCAAGATCACGATTCGCTTCTATTCGGCGCTCCGAGAATGACAAAGAATCTCGCAATAACGGGACGCAGAAAGCTTCCACGCCGGGACGCCTACGTGGAGGTGGAGCCGATGATAGTAGAGCTAGCCAAAGTGCTGAAAGAATTCTCGATAACCAGAGAGCAACTTGTAGATGTAGGAATACTGATCGGAACCGACTTCAACCCAGATGGTGTAAAAGGAATAGGGCCTAAAACTGCGCTGAAACTTATCAGAGAAAATGGAAACCTTGAAACCGTCATGTCCAAGAATCCTGAGATCAACATTTCTCCAGATCCAAACAGCATACGGAAAATCTTCCTAGAGCCGAAGGTCACGCAGGAGTATTCCCTCAATTGGTCGAAACCTGATGAAGAGAAGGTCATAGCTTTTCTCTGTAGAGAGCGCGATTTTTCAGAGGATCGCGTCAGAAAGGCTCTGAGTCGGATGCAGGCTAATACGTCACGCCAATCCGCGAAAACTACCCTCGAATCTTACTTCGGCTGAGACTCGCTCGCAGTTCTGACATTATATCGCCCTGCGTCTTTTGGAGTTAGACATTCCAACCCTGCTTGCCTTTCATCAGGACGAAAGCTACTCCGCCAAGATTCTCTTGGGAGAGCATACCATCGGATTTTTTCCTTACCCGAATGAGTTCCTGATAGAATTCGGCACCGCCCACGGGGATGAGAAGAATTCCCCCCGTTTTCACTTGTGCAACCAATTCCTTTGGGATGTCAGGTGCAGCGCTTGTCACAATGATCAAATCAAATGGGCCCTCCCCTTCTAATCCTTCGGATGCGTCTGCCTGAAGAAACGTAACTCTATCCGTGTAACCTAAGCGCTCCACGTTCTTTTTTCCGAGCTCCGCAAGTTCCGGTAGCAACTCGGCTGACCAAACATGGCCCCAGGTTTGCTTGGGTTGCTCGCGTGGCGCTACGACTTCGGCGTATACGCAGCTCATATAGCCACAACCGCCACCGACCTCGAATATTCTCTGACCCAGTTTCATTTCGCCATACTCGCAGAAGAGAGCAGTCATGTGCAGGGCACTGGTAGTCTGACCGAATCCTATGGGTAAAGGTGAATCGACGTAGGCGGATGATCTCATGTCACCCGGTAGAAATTCTTCCCGAGGGACTTTGCTCATAGCTCTGATTATGTTCGGATCTCGGAGAATGCCTCGCGTCCTCAATTCTTCGACGGCTTTGTGTCGAAGCTCTGAGAAATTTGCCAACGTCTTCAAAGGTTAGACAGTCTTACCTGTCAATAAAGCTTCAAGAGACAGCTGTCGCACAGCAGCTTCGATCGGAGCCTTGCGAGAAATTCAAGATTTCTACGCACGTGGTCATCCAAATGTGATTGCAGAGCACGCCATGACTTTCGAGATCACTAAGGATGAACGTCTGACGAGAAGGGGTGACTGTGTGATTGCCGTTCAAGCTACCAAAGGTCTAGGTGAGCTATCCTCAGATTTGCGGAATCTCTGCAAGAGAGACGACGCGCGAATTGTCGTTGAGCTACGCGCTGCGGGGATCTTTGATCTCATCGAGGGGAGAGGTAGCGCAGGGTTAATCCTTAGCCATTCCAGTGAAATTGTGGGGCGGAAGTCAACCTACGTGTCAGATCGAACCCTCATGATTGGTGCCAACAAGGCAGCCTGTGACATCGACAGAGACTTGGTCTGCGCACTGAAATCCCCCGACACAAAACTCGAGATAAGGATAATCGCTGAAGTCTGAAAATTACCTGACTACTACGTCCATCCCGATCTGTACTCGGTTCGGAGCAACTTCCTTGATTGTGTCTGAGAACGCAAATGAATCAACCGTCCTCCCATAGCGCTCAATGGCGGACCGAACTGATTCTCTGATTTGATCCAGATCGTCGCTTCGCGAAGCAAACGTGTAGTAGTGTATGATTCCTCCTTCCTCCTTCAAAGCTTGAACTGCAGCGTACAAGAACTTGTTCGATTCTGACGGTAGGTTCATAATCACTCGGTTCGCTGTTCCTCGAAGGTTCGTTTCGACCAATTGACCAGCGTCACCAAACAAAGGAACAACCTGGTCGGCCACTCGGTTCAAGAGAATATTGTGCTTGAGATATCTGAAAGCTTCTGGGTTTATGTCAGCGGAAAAGATTTGCGAATCGTGTCGTGTCTTCGCGATAAGGATCGAATACGGTCCAACTCCTGCAAACATATCTAAAACACGTTCGCCTTCCTTGATCTGCCGCGCAACTCTCATCCTTTCATGAGAAAGCCTTGGATTGAAGTAGACCTTCGTAACGTCGAGACGGAAAAGGCAGGAGAACTCCTCGTGAACTGTCTCCGTCTCCCCTCCTCCAGCTATTGCTTCATACTCTTGCGTTCGAAAAATTCCCGACACTTGGCCGGATTTTCTCAAAACCAAGCGCAAATGTGGGTTGATTTCCATGATTCCCTCTCCAATTATCGAGGAGAATGGAGCCAGTTCTCCAAAGAGTTCGATTATGCCGATCTCACCAATTATATCGTAAGAGCGGGGCAAACTGGAAAGTAACGTCTCGGGAACTTTCCCGCGCAGAGAATCAGTGAGGTTTCTCGGTCTCATCTCTCTTTCTTCGAACAAAGCTTGTGTGAGCTGAGCAGTCGCGTATTGCGCTTTGACATTGCGGATATCCTCGGCAGATGGTTCCCGCACAAGCGGGATGAAAACAATTTCACTAGTTCGGCCTAGCTTGAGCGTACCGTCGGTGAGCTTCAGACCCCGTATTGTCCTGAGTGCTCTCTCAGCCTCCGATTTCGGGACTGTGAGCGCGTGAGTCTTCCTCAAATGCTACAACTCGGGCATGGGCTAAGTACGGCAGGTTCTTCAAACAATGCTAAATACTAAGCACAAGGATTAGAGTTCAAGAGTTTACATGAGGCTTTAGGTTTGGCGCAGTGGCGAAGGCGCGAAGAACTTGTCGGAAAAGAGATAATCAACAGCGATGCCAAGAAGGTCGGGACCGCGAAGGACCTAGCCTGGACCAACGATGGCCAGCTAGCGTTGATTATTGAAATGAGCGACGAGGAGGAAGCGTTCCTGCCCTTCGAAGAGATCGAGACGGTGGGTGACGTTGTGTTCGTGAAGGCCAAGTCCGCATTGCAGACCGCTCCCACTATCACTTGTCCGCTTTGCAAGCACCGAAACTCGTTGGAAGCAAAATTCTGCGCCAAATGTGGAAAGGCTCTAGACGCCAAAGAGGATAGGAAAGAGAAGAAAGCCTAAGTTGGGCCTAACGCGTCTCGCGACAATTAGCTCACAAGTTGCACTTTCTACAGTTGAGGTCTGGGGGACAATCGCTGGTCCTACTTATTTTGCTCTTCTAGTGCACCCTGGGCCTCGCGGACCACCATTTCGGAGATTCTTCGGGCTGGCATCGAAAGCTCCTTGGCGATCGTGTGGATATCATCGAATTCGGGCTTCACGTTAACGATCTTGCCTGATTTTTGCTTTGCAAATTTGACTCGAACGTCGAACTTCTTGCCCTCGATCTCCAGTTTGATCGTCATGATTTCTCTGTGCAGCGTGAATCGGTTCCACTGCTGATATCTGACACCTAGCGTCCCTGTTTCTTCCATAATGAGATTTGCCAGTCTTTCCGTTTCAAGTGAATCGCAGATTACGTGCAGAACGTGTCCAGGTCTATTCTTCTTGAACTGCGCGGGAGTGATCCACGCGTCTTTCGCCCCTGAATCGAGAATCTGTTGCAGCGCATGACCTAGCACCTCGCCCGGCAGGTCGTCAAGATTGGTCTCAAGGATCCTGACAGTGTCAGTACCTAATTCAGTTCCTATCCCATGTCCAACCACGACTCTGAGCATGTTAGGTGCGTTGGTTAACTCTTTGTTCCCCGCCCCGAGACCGACCGTTTCCGGAACCAGCAGGGGATAATTCTCGACATACATGTGTACGAGATTTGCAAGCATCGAGATCCCAGTGGGAGTGGCAAGCTCCACGTTCTCGGGGCCGCCGTAGATCGGTATGCTTCTTTGTTTGGCAATTTCCAAGACTGCGGGAGCTGGCGCGGCCATGGTACCATGAGAGAAGCTGATGATCCCGCCGCCCACGGCGACGGGAGTTGAATAGATATCCCCGTCAAATACTCCTAAAGCGTCACATGCCGCGGCAACACCGAAAACATCTGCCAAAGTGTCAGCGGATCCTGCCTCGTGCAGGTGAGTCTCGTCAGCACTGACGCCATGAAGTCTGCTTTCCGCGGCCACCAATTCCCTCACTGAACAGGTCGCAAAAGACGCGGCTTGCTCGCTGATTTCTGATGCCTTCGCAATATTCTCCGCGGCTCGCAGGAAATCCTGTGCGGGAGTTTCTTCTTTGTCCTCCGTGATTTCGAGGTCAACGGCACGCGCTCTGAATCCGTGCGTATTGATGTCTCTAACTTGCAGTTTGAGCTTCTTGCATTTCGGATAATGAAGTGGAATGTTGTCCAGGACTCGCTGTATACTCTTGGGAGCGGCTCCGGCATCGATTAGCGCTCCAAGTAGCATGTCTCCCGATATGCCGGCTGTTTGAGGATCGATTAGCGTAATCCGCCTCAATTATGCTCTTCCTCAAACTCTGCCGTCCAACTGAGAGTAAGTCACGCCATTATTCTGCGAGGATCTGTCACTGGAAATCAGATCATTCTCTGCAGGCTATCGCGTCAATTTCAATGAGCATTCCGGGTGATACGAAGTTGGCTTGGACGGTTGTCCTTGTAGGTGGATTCTCTTGAAAGAACGTCTTGTAGATTTCGTTCATCTTTTGGAAATCAGAAGCGTTCTTCAGGAAGATCGAAACTTTAACGACGTCATTAAGTGATAATCCCGCGTCCTCCACTATCGCCTTGACGTTTTGCAGTGTTTGATGCGTCTGTTTTTCGATATCGACTTCGATCATTTTTCCGGTCTTTGGATCGATAGGCCCTTGCCCAGACACGAAGAGGAAATTCCCGGCCCTAATCCCTTGGGAGTAGGGGCCTATGGGTTGTGGGGCGTTTTGCGTTTTAATGAATTTCTTTGTCATCTAGACATTCACCGGTTGTGGTCAAGTGGTAGTCTTTAGATTGTATGGTTTCCCTTCTTGAAGGGTTTTCTCGGGGATCTTGTCTTTCCATTTTTGCAGAAAGGGTAAATCCTCAATCTGCTCTCTCAGATCGTCAGGGAGCATGTGTGGGATTTCATCTATTATTGGATACCAGCGGTTGCATTTGGGGCAGGTGATTATTCCGGAGGTAATTTCATCTTTCTCTTCGAACACAAGCAGTTCCAGAGGATAGAATTTGTCGATCGGGCAAGCTAAGATTTCCATCAGTTTCCTTTTCAATGCATATCCGTCCGTCAACCGTCACAAGGAAGGTGCTGAAATATACCATTTTCGAGGACGGTTTGGCCTTGAGTGAGCAGGAGTTTCGCGCGCGGATTGTTGGTTGCATTTTGGCCGGAAGGCCGGAGGAGGCTGTTAAGCTACTCTCAGAGTTCTACGCAATCCCAGAACCGAGCCTGCGTGTTGGAACAGTAAAGAGGCATAGAAAAGTTCTGGGTTGCTATGTTGCGAGAGAGAAGAGAATCTACATATCGCAAAGTCAGTTTCTTGCGGACCCGTTTGTTATTCTTCATGAATTCTATCATCATCTGAGGGCTTCGTCAGTCGGCAGGGACAGGCAGGTTGAGAAGCGGGCTGATCTGTTTGCCTTGACGTTCATTCGAGACTTCAAACGTTCCAGTATGGCGTCAAGCGGATGATCATGCCGCTAGTGTCATCGGTCTTCCGGTCGAGCCTGACTGCAGTACAGCTTCGCAGATTTCCACTGCCCTCAACCCGTCTATCCCGTTAACAGTGAATGGGCGATCGTTGAGGATTGACTGTGTGAAATGGGTAAGTTCCATTGTCAATGGTTCTTTTCTCTCGATGATTGGTTCAACTACCTTGTCTAATTCCTCAATCCACAACTCCTGGGTGATGTAGTCCAATTCAACGGTCGCATCACTGCCTGTTACTATCAGTCTTCTCGTCTTCCTTGGCGTTAGCCAATTTGCATCGATAAAGGCCGTGCCCCCGTTCTTGAATTGGAGCATTATCTCCGCATAGTCTTCCTTCGTATGCCGCATGCTTCCTGTTCTTGCGTAAACCGAATCTACGTCGTCCTTGAGTATGTATCGAGCCAAGTCAATATCATGAATCGCTGTGTCTCTAACAACGCCAACGTCGCCGATTCGTTCTGGCCATCGTCCCACTCGCCGAGCGATTAGAAGAATAGCCTTTCCCAATTTGCCGGTGTCGATCAGATTTTTCAGATAGCTCACAGCAGGGTTGAACCGCTCGATGTGACCGGGCATTAGTCTGAGTCCTTTCCGTTCTGCAAGTTCCAATAGGCCCCGAGCCTCTGAGACTGTGTTAGTCATTGGCTTTTCCACCATCACGTGTTTACCTGCCGTGAGCGCTCGGTCAGCGACCTGCTTGTGGGTTGTCGTGGGAGTGCAGATTGTAACCGCGTCGATATCCTTGCGTGACAGGAGATGGTTCACGTCAGTGTCGTATTCAACATTGAACTGTGCTCCTACGCTCTGGGCTGCTGCGGCGTTGGCGTCGCACACGGCGACAAGCTTCGTGGAGTCAAGATTTGCTAATACTCGTGCTTGGTTCTTGCCCCAAAATCCTGTCCCGATTACTGCAACTCTTAGCTGGCTCACCGGGTCCACAAACCTCTGCCGGTCGCTCGGTAGATTAAACCGCTCTTTTCGACGCTAGCCGAATCAAGTATGTCAGTGCAGTCGATGATCAGACCTTGCTTCGACATATGCGCTGCCAGTTCAATCGTGTCTAGTTTCTTGAAATCATCGTGCGCCACTGAAAGGATTACACAATCTGCCTTCTCGACCGCCTTCCGGAGGGTGGGTTCCGAAGTCAATCCCATTGCCTCCAATTCGGAGCCGTTGTATAATGGATCGAAAGCAGTGACTCTCGCGCCTCGCTTCTTCAGGATGTTGATCAAATCTAAGGAAGGAGAATAGCGTGTCTCCCTAACGTTCGGTCGATAGCTGATTCCGAGAACCACTACCTTTGCTCTCTTGAGTGATTTGCCACAAACGCGCAGTCCATCAGAAGCGAGTTTGGCAACGTGACGGGGCATCAAGTCGTTTATTTTTCTCGCGTCGAGCACTAACCTTAGTCGTGCATCATAAGCGAATGTCTCAGTGGCCAATAGGTACGGGTAGACTGGTAGACAATGGCCCCCGACACCTACGCCGGTAGCGTGAAGATGAGAATACGGCTGGCTGTTGGCAATCCTCATAGTCTCCACATAATCGACGCCCATTTCTTCACATAGAAGAGCAAACTCATTCGCTAGGGCGATGTTGACGTCGCGGTAAATGGTTTCGAAAAGCTTCGCCAATTCTGCTGTTTTGATATCGCGAACTCTGATCAGCTCACCTTTCACGACGACAGAAAGTGCGGCGCAAGCCGCCTCAAGGCTCTTTTTGTCGATGGCGCCAACGAGCCTGGTATACGTTTGCATGTCTTGAAGCGCTCTTCCGCCCATTGCCCTGATTGGGCTGTAGGCCAATCCAAAACCTTGTCCAGCAACTAACCCAGAGTATTTTTCAATAGTCTCCTTTACAACGCGTTCAGTGACTCCCGGTCCACACGTGCTTTCGAAAACAACGAGGCTGCCGCTCTTGAGCCCCTTTCCAATGCTGACACAAGCGTCTTCAACCGCAGAATAGTCAGCCCGCTTCTGCCTGTCGATCATCGTTGGAACAATTAGAAACAGAATGTCCGAGTTCGCTGCCGCTTCCTCGGTGGAGGTCGTAGCTGTGAACTTCCCACTTCTCACAGCCTTCTTGAGCAGGGCAGGGAGGCCGGGTTCGTCCATTGGGCTGTCTCCCTTGTTGACGCGTTCGACAACCTTAGGGTTCATATCTGCGCCGATTACCTTCGCGCCTGCTTCGGCAAAGAGGCATGCAATCGGCAGGCCCATCCATCCTAAGCCCACAACACCTATGCTTAGACGTCCATCACGAATTCCGACAGCAATCTCGCCAGGTTCCCGAGACAGGAGAGGTTGAGGGGATGACAAAGTTACCTTTGCTACGCTCCCGGCCGAAATATTTAACTGTTTTTAACTCTAGACGAGTTAACTATGCAACGGCCAAGACAACTAACTGATTCCTTACACCGAGCTGGTCTAACGATCTACGAATCAGAAGCATATCTTGCCCTCCTATCGAAACGAGAGTTAACCGCCGAAGAAATCGCGAAGACGACTTCGATCCCTATAACGAGAGTATATGGAACTCTGGAAGAACTTATGCAGAAAGGCTTCGCGAGGACTGTTCAAAGCAGGCCGAGGAGATTTCAAGCTGTATCGCCCGAAGAAGCAAAACGAGAGTATCTGACGCACCTCCGGCGCAACTTCGAGACCAACCTGCTATCGATCGAAGAGGTCATGAAACATCTCCAAAGAGAGGTTGAACCCCTCTACGTCGAAAGCCATCTTCAGGTTAAGCCCGAAGAGTTGCTAGAACCTATTGACGATCTGCGGTCGATGGAAGAAAGGACGGTCGAGTATCTACAGAATGCATCAGAAGAGGTCCTGGTATCAACAGCTCTGTTCTCTTGGCTTCCTAAGATAAAATCGAAACTAAGGAGTGCACTGGCCAGGGGCGTGAAGGTTCGCATTCTGATGCAGATCCCTCAAACTCAGGTTGGCAAACATCTCGACGAGCTAATTACACTAGGTGCACAGATCCGAGACACAAGAGAACCATGGCATCCAGTTCGCGGAACTCTGATAGATAACCAGGATCTGATTTTCGTCATATGGGCCGCTGAAGAGGCAGAACGATATTGGAACCCGATTGTCTACACGCCTCATCACACAAAAAATCAGGGTTTGATCAGGATTTTTCGTGAATCATTCGATTTCAGATGGAATAACGCTAAACGAGTAGCAATCCAGGGGTTGACCACCAAGTGAAAGTCTGGATTGACGTCCTCACGCCCAAGCAAGTAAACTTCTTCGCAGAGCTCCAACACCGCCTTAACGTCAAGGGATTCAAAACCGTACTCACCACACGTGAATATCGAGAAGTCAATGAACTTCTTCAGCTAAGAAACATGAAGTCAATTCAGCTGGGCCGCCATGGCGGAGGGGGGCTTAGAGAGAAGCTTGAAGCAAGCTCCAAGCGCGTGTCAGCGTTGGCCGACGTTGTCGAAGAGCAAGAGCCCGACATCGCAATCTCCTTCTCATCACCAGAAGCATCACGGGTTGCTTTCGGTCTCAAGATACCCCACTACTGCATCAGCGACTCCCCACACGCCGAAGCAGTGTGCAAACTTACCATACCCCTCTCGCAAAAGCTGTTTACACCTTGGATAATTCCAATTTATGCCTGGAAGAGATATGGCATCAACCCCAGGGACATCGTAAGGTATCGAGCCCTCGACCCAGCGGTATGGCTCAACGGATACAGGAGCAATACGAAGGTTCTTGACAGCCTCAAGTTGGATGTCTCGAAACCAATTATTTTGGTCCGACCTCCTGAAGAATTCGCTGCCTACCTCACTGCTCGTTCAACATCCGCCTCGACGTTCGATATCATCGCGAAAGTTCTGGATCTCGCCGACGAAGGCTCTCAGATCGTGGTCCTCAGTCGGTACGACGATCAGAGTGAGAGATTGAAGAAACGGTTTGGCGATCGCGTCATCGCCCCTGAACACGTGGTCGACACGATTCCTCTGCTTCAGACAGCTTCGGTATTTCTTGGCGGAGGAGGCACCATGACCGCAGAGGCTGCGTTACTCGGTGTCCCCGCAATCTCATACTACCCTGGAGAGCCCACTTTCGTTGACCGATTCCTCATAAACTACGGCGCCGTCGACCGTCTACAAGACTCTGGGAGAATTGCCCAGCGAGCCATCGCCATCTCCAAAAACCGCGACTTTCGAGAGCTCTGTCGCAAGAAATCCAGCAAATTACTTCAAAGCATGGAGGATCCTCTGAGAATAATCATTCAAAGGATTTTCAAGTAGTTCTCTTTCGCCCAATCGTCCGCCAGAAATATAGATCCGTGATCTTCTTCCAAACAAAAAGCCACACCAAAATAATCGTTCCAGAGACTAAGACCCTTACAGTTTGTGTGACGATTCGATCGAACAAGGTCTCAGTACCGATGCTGAACTCGAAAGCCACTCTTGAGATTAACAGCATGCACAGTAGCAGCATTCCCCAGACAAAAATCACGATAGCTGCGAGAGGTAAAAGCCGCCTCAAATCTTACCAACCACCGTGATTCCATAAGTTAGGACAGCGAGAATCGACGAGATTAGTGTGAGAATCATCATCCCTCGAACAATCTCTCTTTCCCCCAACTGCCCAGCTGCAAGGATAATGCGCGCCATGGTTATGGGAGCGTTTCGTTCTGCGCTAGCCTGAAGTCTACCATTCTCCAAGAGTCTGGTTGGTCTATCACGTATCTCTCGTCTTTCATACAACCTCCCAACCGACGCCAAGCCATAGAAAGCGTTCATGATATGTGGGATCAAAGCTACGACGACAACAATCTCAATTCTTCCGAGTATTGCAAGAGCTCCAAGTGCGGCGCCCACAGCTAGGCTTCCGGTGTCTCCGCCGAAGACTTTGGCGGGATACCGATTGAAGTAGTAGAAAGCCAGGAGGGCTGCCAGCAATCCAACGCCGAGTGCTGCTGTTCCTGTTTTGCCCGCGACAAGTAGGATTGCCACGATCACAACTGAAATTATGCTGGCAGTCCCAGCCATCGCTCCATTCATGACATCCATCATGTTTACGGAGTTCGAGGTCACTGCAAGCGCTACTGGAATCAAGAGCGGATAGATAATTGTGAACCTAGCTGGACCTACGAATGGGATTAAGGGGAATGGGTCGTAGGTGCCCAAGAGAATAATGGGGACGCAAGCGACGGCGGTAAGTAATGGCTTGATCTTTGCACTCAGTGGCCGCAAGTCGTCTACCAACCCGATTGCCCCTGCGATTAGCACAGTCCCGATGAAGGCCGCTGTCTCGCGTACCGAGTTGGGAAAGATGACTGCACAAGCAACTATGCCTACTGTCAACCCTATGAGGATCGCAAGCCCGCACATCTCTGGCAATTCCTTTCTTTCGAGCTTATGGACATCCCTCCCCGTGATTCCGTGTTTCAGCATCACTCTCCCGATGATCGGAGTTGCTGCGAAGGTCACTGAGAAAGACACTGTGAAGACAATCGCCATGCTGGCCGTCGAAAGGATGTCAAGCATGTTTCATGCAACTCTTGATTATCCTTGACAGTTTTCCCTTGTAGTCGTTGACTATTTTCATGGCTTTGCCCTTG
>PMBQ01000365.1 GCA_003152955.1 Candidatus Bathyarchaeota archaeon | reverse complement strand
CCGAGTAACACGTCATCGGGGCGGAGACATGCGGGGAAGAGTAGTGACGAGACCACTTTTGTCCGATGATTGGATGCGAGAGGTTTATCATTTGTGAATCGGCGTTGCAGCCATCGAGCTGCCGCTCTGGATAGTTCCGGTTCTTCGCTGTAGAGCCCACCGCGACGATCCCTTGGCTGCGAGCCTCGGCCTTTCCTTAGCGATTCCATCGCAGGAGGACAAGATGAGAACCCGATCTATCTGCCTTGCGATTATGTTCGTTCTGATTAGTGCTTCTGCGCCCGCACAACGGGTTCAGACTAATGGTCTTCGTGACCGCCAATTCACGCACCTTTCCACCTCAGGCACGAACGCCCCCACAGGGAGATATTGGGACTCTTTGTCCGCCCACTTCCAGGAGAGGGAGGTGAGCCATTTCGTCCGGCAGTTTGATGCGGCTGGTGTGAAGGGTGTACCAAGTGGATTTCCCGGGGAATATTTGATGCGCGACCAGGCTCATAGCTCTTCCAGTCCTTCCCGAGGGGCGACATTCCATCTTGGACAAATCTGTGTTATCGATACCGCAATTGTTCGAGCGGTTCATGGTGGGCGAGACGACGTGGCGGATACGACGAGGCATCTCTATTCTTTCAATGCCAAAGGCAGAAGGACTTCAGATTTGACGCAGAAGTTGACAGGTGATCTTTGGGTGGATATCCAACGTGGAAGCAACATCTATGATGCAAATGGAAACCAGACATCCTATGTGAACGAATATTGGTCAAACGGTCAATGGCGGACTAGTGACCTATGGATCGCGACCTTTGAAACACACAAGAATTTGCTTTTGATGTTGGTCAACACAACGTACTCCCCGGATGGTTATACTTGGTCCATGCGCCGATCCTACTCTTATGACGAAAAGGGGAATAGACTCAGCGGGTTGGACGAATATCGCTCAAACGCGCAATGGGAAAATGCGCAGCGCTACACGTACACCTATGATGCCAGCGGGAATCGACTTACTGAGGTGGACGAATCCTGGTCGAACGGTGAATGGATGGATTCTCAGCGATCCGCGTACACCTATGATGCAAACAGGAATATGCTTTCCGAAGTGGTCGAGTATTGGTCGAACGGAGAATGGGTGGATTCTCAGCGATACACATACACCTTTGATGCAAACGGGAATATGCTTTCCGAACTAGACGAATCCTGGTCGGCAGGTCAATTGATGAATATTTATCGCCGCACTTCCAGCTATGACGCAAACCGAAATATGCTGTCCCTGTTGAACCAATATTGGTCAAATGGTGAATGGGTGAATTCTCAGCGCTCCACGTACACCTATGATGCAAACGGAAAAATGCTTTCCGAAGTGGACGAGTATTGGTCGAACGGTCAATGGCTGGTCAGCAATCACTCCTGGCGTCTCTATGATGCCAACGGGAACACGCTCTCTGAGTTATTCGAAGATTGGTGGAACGGTCAGTGGGATCAATCTTCACGCTCCATGTATGCCTACGATCCGCAAGGGGATCTGACTTCGTTTTTACACCATAGTTGGTTCCTGTCCGATTCCACATGGACGCCTACGAATGGTGACGTCGCATTAACTGACAGCGCAGGCAACTTCTATGACTTTGTTGGCTACGATCTTACTTTGATACGTAAAACCCTAGTTGCAGAAGTTACGTCTGGAAGTGGGGACGTGCCTGCAAGTTATTCTCTGTCCCAAAACTACCCCAACCCCTTCAATCCGAGTACCACTATCGGGTTTCAGGTTCCGGGTGAGAAGAACGGGTCTCGGATTTCGGGTCAGGGGTCTGGGTGGGTAACGATCTCCGTCTACGATCTTCTCGGACGCGCGATTGCAGTGCTGGTCGATGAAAAGAAGGACCCGGGAAACCATACGATTCGGTTCGACGGGTCCGGTCTGTCGAGCGGCGTGTATTTCTATCGCCTCGAGGCACCAGATTTTGTGTCCACGAAGAAGATGGTCATAGTGAGATAAGAAGTTCTTTGGGAGATGAAGATGATCCGAGCAATAATCCTGTCATCCCTTCTCTGTGCGGCGGTCCACTCAGTCTCCGGGCAACTCCTCTCCTTATCAAGCGGGACAAATAGCGAAGCGCTCCTGAAAAGTGAGGCACAACGGTACAAGGGGTTGATGAGTGCAATGGCTCAATCCCCTTCCGATCCGAACATCGATGCTAAATACTACAAGCTCAATCTTATCATCACTACGTCACCCAACTACCTCCGCGGCGTAGTTACTATGCGAGCATCGAGCACTGTTGCCAATTTAACAGCGGTCAGACTTGATTTGATAAACACAATGACTGTTGACTCGGTAAAGACGGGAAGTACAAGACTCTCATTCGTTCAGCAACCGACGACTGTGACAATCACACTCGACCGGGGCTATGCCCAGGGAGAACTGGTGACGATGGATATCTTCTATCAAGGTCTGCCAGGGAATAGCGGCTTTGGGACCTTCACCTTCACGTCCCATGAGTCCACACCATGGGTGTACACGCTAAGTGAGCCATACGGTGCCAGGGAATGGTGGCCGTGCAAAGATCATCCTTCGGACAAGGCCGATTCGGTCGACATTTGGGTCACGGTCGATAGTACCTTCAAAGTCGGTTCGAACGGCCGGCTCGTTGATGTGAGTAATAACGGAAACGGTACAAAAACGCACCGATGGGCCGAGCGATATCCGATTAGCACGTACCTGGTGTCGGTGACTTTCACGAACTTTGCGGAGTTCACAAACTGGTTCCAATATGCGGAAACCAAATCCATGCCAGTGTTGAATTACGTGCTTCCGGAACACCTTTCGGATGCGCAATTGAACCTTCCCAAGGCTCTATACATGCTTCGCATTTACTCGGACAAGTTCGGTTTGTATCCCTTCATAACCGAGAAATATGGGCACTGCGAATTCGGATGGGGAGGAGGCATGGAACACCAGACGATGACGTCGCTCAGCGGGTTTGACGAGGGGCTTGTGGCACATGAACTCTCTCACATGTGGTTTGGGGACATGATCACGTGTGCGAATTGGCCGAACATCTGGATGAATGAAGGATTCGCAACGTACAGTGTTGCGCTGTACTACGAAGAAATGTACGGTACCTCATCCTATTGGGACTACATGAACTCGACAATGCAGAATGCAAAACATGCAACCGCGCCCGTCTATGTGCGCGATACATCTGATATCTACAACCTGTTCGACGGAAGTCGGGTATATGACAAGGGGGCTACGGTTCTTCACATGCTCAGGCATGTCCTTGGCGATTCAGTGTTCTTCAGATCGCTGAAAGCGTATGCGAACGATCCTCGTTTCCGGTTCGGGGTGGGGGCGACTGAAGACTTCAAACAGGTCTGTGAGACGGTTTCCGGAGTCAACCTCGGCTATTTCTTTGACGAGTGGGTTTACGGCGAAGCGTACCCTAGCTATGTGTGCTCGTGGAAAGCTGAGCCGGGATCTTCCGGCTACGATGTTACCGCCAAAATTTCCCAGACAACCGGCACCACGAACCCCCGGTTCTTTACTATGCCGGTTGATTGCAGGCTTGCGGCAGCCGGATGGGATACATCGATCGTGCTCTTTCACACCTCGAATGGCCAACAATTTGTTGTGAAGACCTCACATAAGCCGGATACCCTTCAACTCGATCCTCAACGTTGGATTCTGCGCGAAGCTCTGTCGATTCCGTCCGACAAGGCTTTTCTCAGCATTGACACACGGTGGTTCAACTTCGGGATGATCGATGTAAATGTTCTTGAACGTGACACTACCTTTGAAGTCTCAAACCTCGGAGGGGCATCTGACTCCGTTAGTATGACTCTGGATTACATCAATGTCGCCCCGAAATCAGCAGTTACGGTCTCGCCGGAAGTTTTTTCCCTTCCGTCGGGTTCATCTCAGACTGTGACATTTGCCATCAGACCCCGGTCGTTGGCGCCGCTTATGTTCTATAGTACCGCGATTAGGATGAATTCTCACTTTGGGTTCGGAACAACATATTTTGTGAAACCGATGGCATTCGGGATTGTGGGAACTCTGGATGTACGCGACGGATCGACCACGATTCCGCATACATTTGAGTTGGATCAAAGCTATCCCAACCCCTTCAATCCCTCGACAACGATTCGCTACGGCCTGCCCAATCGTTCACACGTGACTCTTGCAGTCTTCAACGCTCTCGGCCGACAGGTCGTCCTTCTCCAGAATGGGGAACAGGAGGCAGGGTTTCACGAGGTGCAATTTGGCGGGAGCGGGCTATCGAGCGGGGTGTACTTTTATCGGATCAAAGCAGGCGACTTCGTGGCAACGAAGCGACTTCTATTGTTGCGATGACTCCCGTCGAGAGGACGACAGAAACGATGCCCGCCAATTCACTGGCGGGCATTACATCAGAATTTCGCACGGATTAGCCAATTTCGACTTCTGCGACTAGCTCGAAAGTTGTAGGTCTAGCAATGTTCCTGCCCCCGC
>PMBQ01000139.1 GCA_003152955.1 Candidatus Bathyarchaeota archaeon | reverse complement strand
GCCGAACGCTTCTACACCATCGTCGACAGCCGCTTCGGTCAGAAATCCATCATCCTCACATCCAATCGGGCAATGACTGACTGGCCCAAACTCTTTTCGGATCCCATTATCGCCAATGCCATCATGGACCGCCTCGCCCACACCTCACACCAAATCATCATCAAAGGCCAATCCTATCGCAAGAAGCTCGCACCCAAAACTGACAATGAATAACCGAAAACTGATCCCCGATCGTATGCCCAGACCACCCTGAATCACATAGCGCTTGACAAGCTAAATCAAGCTCAGTATACTATCGCTCAGCAACGCAACAGGTGGGGAATCCTTTTGAGCCTCCCTGGGGAATATGATGGCCCTCGACATTTTATCCGCTTTTCATGCTCGGAAGGATTCGGAGAACCTCCAACGAGTACAAGTTTTCTTGTTGTGTTGGTTTTTTCGAATGCAGAAACGAGATAATGCAGTCCTTTGTCGGGGATGAATCGATCTACAAAAAGAAAATACTCGCCCGGCTCAACACCCAATTGTTTAAGTATTTCGGCGTTTCCGCGAGGTGCCGGTACCTCGCTTCCGAATGGAATGAAGTGATATTGTCCGCCAAACTTCCTTTCAAATTTGACTTTCGTGAACACATTGTCAATAATGACTTTGTTGGAAACATGTGCGGTGATATATGCGGAACACTTAATAAAGAGTTTCGCATACCAAGGCCATTTGGCTCGCACCCAGGCTGTTCCATCAACACTCACGACTACTCGTTTCCCAAAAAATCTAAGAAAAATCGACCATAGACCATTTTCACCGAGAATATGGACAATATCTCCCGTATTGTGCACAATGATGTCTACGGTAGCTTTCAGAGAGTGAAACAATGAATCAAATCCATCTTTGCTGATAGTTTTCAGGTACCGAAGTTTTACTCCTTTATATATATCACATCCTGGGCTTTGTCCAGGATATGTCCGATTGTAGCAAAGCACTTCGCAGCCCAAGGCGACAAGCCGAGGATAAAGTTCATCAGCATATTTGTCAGCTCCGGCACATCCTTCATTTGGAGGAATTGACCGGAAACCGAAGGCGACGATTCTAAGTCCATTTTCAGTTTTCAATTTTGGTTTTATTGTTGCATGAACGAATCAGCTGTAGTCTGCCGACATTCCACAATCGATGACTACCATTTTTCATTTTGTATTCAAACTCACAACATCTTGAAAATAATTCGCGATATATTCGCGCAATGCAATTTTCCAATCACGCATGATATTCATTTGACGCAAGTTCAATTTCCTACAGTCAGAGACAGATAGCCGAGTTCGTCAATTAATGTTGTGCGCAACATTAGTCGACGAAGTAGGCTACGTTGAGCTCTCCAAGAAGACCACCTTGCTCTTCTTCCAGATCATCACCAATATAGGCAGAGAGGGAAAAGCTCTATCATCGTGACCTCGAACAAGGCACCCGAGCAGTGGGGCGAGATCTTCTTGGATGATGTCATTGCCACCGCCATCCTTGACCGCTTGCTTCATCACTCCTATCCGTTCTTCATCCAGGACAAAAGCTACCGCATGAAAGCCCTACTCGATCACGACAACGCTCCCCCTGCTCGAAGGCAGACCAACTCTGCCACACCGGAAGCCACAGACACAACGACACCATCATGAACTGCTATCATTGATCACCGCCGGTCTTGACCGGCACAGCCTAAATCGCTATGTTCTCACGCTGGGTAAATTTTGTTGGGAAAGGTGGGTCAGTTCTCAAGGGGAATTAACACTTATGGGGATCAATCTAATTATTGTTAGGCCTATGAATAAGGAGAGTCTATGAAGTCAATGGTCCAACGAATTTTGCGGAAGCTTGGTCTAACAATTACTCGTATCCAAACATCCCAATATGGGTATCTATTAGAAGTGCCACGCTTCAAGGAAGTTGTTGTCGACTTGCTTGGTCATGATTTCAAGATTGCTGATTCCTCATCATTTTATTATAGCTTTCAAGAGATCTTCTTAAGAAAGATATATAGGTTTGAGTCCCTTAAGGAACGATGTGTCATTTTAGACTGTGGTTCGAATTACGGAACAAGCATTGTCTATTTCAAGTCGCTCTATCCTAAGGCAAGAATTATTGGAGTCGAGGCCGATCCCAAGATATTTGAATTGTTGGAAGGGAATATTAGATGCAGGGAATATCAAGATGTTGCACTTATTAACAAGGCCGTTTCAGGTAATAGAGCATCAATTAAATTCTACCGACAGGGAGCGGATGGCGGTCGAATTTTCCCACTCGAAAAGAGCAAAGAAACTGTAGAGGTAGAACCTATTCATCTTGACGATCTTATCAGCGAACCTACTGACTTCCTTAAGATGGACATTGAAGGGGCTGAAACAAATGTGATTTGCTCGTGTGAAAAATTGAAAGACGTGTCGCAGATATTTGTTGAGTATCATTCTTTTAAGGATTCAGAACAAACTTTGAGTGCCATTCTAGAAAAGTTTACATCAAATGGTTTCAGGTATTATATCCATACGCAATTCTGCTCTCCTCGCCCATTGACGGAGGAAAGGCTTCAACTAGGAATGGACCTGCAATTGAATATATTTGCGAAAAGAATAGCCTAACATCCTTATAAAGGAGAGAGTCAAGATAAAGAGAGATCTCCCGTTGCGAAGCGCAGTCGGCTTTGCAGATGACAGACTGTTCTTTGACTCACTACCCCGACCGGCGCTGCGTGGCCCATTGCATCGTGAGGTCAGCCCTGTGGCCGACCAAACGCCTTTGGGGATTGACGGCGGCTATGTGATGTGTTGCACGCCTTACAGCGGTGTCCTCGCGAAGAGGACGATTCCAGATATAACGAGGGCACAACGCCTGGCTCCTCAATCAATCGGCTGCACCTGACTAGTGGGATATGCGTCAACACATTAAAAAGAAGGCCCAGCATACCCGGGCCTCCTCCTACTCTATTTCATGCCCTTGCTCTCTAAACAAACATGGTTAAGGCAATGCTCCGCACGTCTTCATTCTGCCATGAATTCGTGTTGATGTCTTTCACGATGTCCACCGCCTCCTGAATGCACCGTCGCATCAGCTCCTTGAAACCGTCATCAGGGACTTCGAAGGGAATATCATGCGATTGTGGTGCAGGATTGGGAGCCTTCGCAAGCACCTCGAAGTTGACCTTGGCAGTTGGTCAACCGAATTCCATGACAAGTCGCGATCGCCCGTGATTCTTGACTGATGCACTTGCTCGGCCCGCCATCGTGCAACACCAGCTCTGAGTCCCGTTATCCACGATCCACGTGCGAGTACGGGGTTACAGTTGCGCTCATATATCTCAAGCCTTCACGCGTCTCCGAGTACCCTTCTCCTTCCATCCTTTTTCTTCTTCTTTTCTTCATTTGTTACCCCAGTTCATACATCATCCCCCTGCCTACACTCCTGCATATCCATAAAACGCCGATTCCAGTGGCATAGTGTTTGCATTCTATGCCTACGAATGAGGAGTGATTCTGTTCCCTTAGTCGTTTGTCGTGCCATGGGAGACCTCCTTTTAACGGCGCAAATTGTCTTGGGCCGAGGGTGTGTTCACAGAGAGCATTGTAAGAACTTGACAATGGAGTTCATTTTCGGTTTATATTGGGCATCCGGATATGACACTTCGCAAAATTCTTAACATTATTGTTGCTTTGCGTTTTAATACTACAAGATCTTTGTGGTCATTGAGGCGATCTGGCGGCAACAACTAGGATTGATTCAACTTGGAGTTGATATGTCTGGAACAAAGGCAGGCAAGTTGCTCGGGTGGCTGAGAAGGATCGTTCCCCTGCTAGTTTTGATCACCCAGCAATTCGCCTCGGCGCAAACCTCCTACTTCATTGACGCGGTTAATGGTTCGGATGCGAATTCAGGTAGGTCAGAATCGCTTGCTTGGAAGACTATATCAAAGGTAAATCGCAGTGTTTTCCTCCCCGGTGAGAAGGTACTGTTTAGGCGCAGTCAGAGCTGGCGAGAAAATCTGGTAATCCCCTCAAGTGGAGCTGCAGGAAACCATATTATATTTGGATCCTATGGATTGGGAGCAAAGCCAATCATCAATGGTTCGGTAGTCTCTATGGGATGGGCACTTAATTCAGCCGCTATCTATCAAGCCGTGTTCGCTAATCCTCCGAGGGTTGTTGTAGAGGACAATACCTTACTCACCTATGTTGACTTTGACACTGATGTTGCCACGACATTTTCTGGGGCGACAGCCGGATGTTTTGCAGTGAATGGAGATACAGCTTTCGTCTGGGCGAGAGACGGGGCTGACCCTGACACTCACACGATGCAAGTTGCCTATGCAAGCAACGAGAACACCGGGGCGGGGATTCTTATTCAAGGTCGTTCCTATGTCACGATTGACGGACTAACAGTATGCAATACGGCGTATCGTGGGGTGGATGTCGAATTGAGCACTACCCCAGCAAGCAATGTTGTCATCAAAAACTGTACCGTATTCAATGCCGGAGATGTTGGAATAAACCTTCAAGGAGCTGACGCAGCGAAGGTTCTAAGTTCATGTACGGTTACTTATGACACCGTGTATCAGTCTCGAATTCACGGGATCATACTAACCTATCAAGTTACTAAATCAACCATATCGCACAATCTTGTCTACAACAACTCATGGAATCTTCCCCTGCGGTATCATGGTATCTCTTCGTGGGCAGCGAATAATACCGCATATCCCGACAGCAATACCTTTGAGTACAATACAATCTATGGAACTTGTTCCATGCTTCCGGCTAGTACATTGGAAGGCACGGGAATCCAGATGGACGATTACACGCACAATAGCATCGTTCAGTACAATACCGCCTATAACAATGCCGGTGCAGGATTCGTCATTTACAAGAGTACTAACAACACCATCCGGTACAATGTCGCTTATCATAATGGTAAAGGATTCTGGAGCGGCGACACGAATGCGACGGGGAATGTTTACAATAATACCTTCTTCGGGAATATCGGCAGTGGGATTGATTTACAGTCTACGCATGGAGTGATGAACATTAAGAACAACATCATAGCCCAAAATGGAAACCCAGAAATAGACATCTTTACAACTGGCGTGACTAAAAAAGACACGTCGGACTACAATCTCGTCTATCACTCGGCAGGAGGGAACTTCATCTGGTGGGGTGGTTTTGTTCCTCGTACCTGGGCGGGGTATTTGAGTGCGTCGGGTTTGGACGCTCATTCTGTAAACGCTGATCCTCTCTTTACTGATACCGCCGCGCATGACTTTCGCCTGCGCTCTGGTTCTCCCGCTATCAACGCGGGAACGAGTCTTGGATATACGCGAGACCTCGGTGGCAATTCGATTGATAGCATTCCTGACATCGGAGCGTATGAAAGGACGGGAGCGTTGGGCCAGAATCCGCGGTACCAGGTATCGCTGCTGAACTATGCAGTGAGCAGTGCCACGACATACGAGTTCGACATGGATCTTGTACGTATGGGAGAGACGACATTCGAGTTGGCAACCCTCCAGTCGATTTTGACGTACAACACGGCCATCACGGCAGGTACGATCAGCCTGTCGATGGTGAGCGGGTCGTCGGAGTTGAACGATACACAGAAGCCGACGGGATTCTCGGTAGCGGGAAACGAATTGCGGATTGCGGCAAAGACACCTCCAGGGTCAGGAAACGGAACGGTGATTGGCGTGACGCCGGGGGTACGAGTTGGCCGGTTCCGGCTGACGAGCAGTGTGCCGTTTGTGATGACGGAGAAGCCGAATATTGCGTGGAAGAATGCATCTGATCCGTACACAAAGGTGAATGCCTACGTGGGAGGATTGAACACGGAGATCACGGATGCGAGTGGTTACTCGAATTCTCTGGACAACATTGTCCTGTCGGTGACGCTGACGAGCTTCACGGCACAGGTTGGCGTGAGTGGTCAGGGAGTCCAACTGGAATGGAAGACGGCGAGTGAGGTAAACAACTACGGGTACACGGTACAGCGAAAGCTGGAGAGTGACGCGGGCTTCGCCGACCTCGCCAATGCCTTCATTGCAGGCAAAGGCACGACGGTTGAGCCGCAGACATACAGTTACGTAGACAAGAGCATTGCGAAGGCGGGCAGCTACAGCTACCGGTTGAAGCAGCAGGATCTGGATGGGACTGTACACTACACGCAGAGTGTGATCGTGAATGTTACGGTGTTGGATGTGGCGGAGGTGGCGCCGAAGGTGTTCCAGCTCATGCAGAACTATCCCAACCCCTTTAACCCCTCGACGACGATCCGCTACGGTCTGCCCCACAAGACAACTGTGCAGTTGTCAGTCTTCAACACCCTCGGCCAGNNAACTATCCCAACCCCTTTAACCCTACGACTTCAATCCGCTATGAGGTCCCAAACAAGACGTTTGTCACGGTTGAGTTGTTCGATGCTATCGGACGATTTGTTAGGGCATTGGTGAACGAGGAGAAGGAAAGAGGATCCTACTTGGCGTCACTTGACGCTGGCCGCCTTGCAAGCGGTCTCTACTACTACCGCATGCAAGCAGGCTCGTATGTTGCCACGAGACCCTGTATCCTTCTAAAATGAAGCTCCTATAAACCCTTTGGGAGCGCTCCTCTTCTTTTTGTTTGCAGCTTTTTGCGATTCCGGATTCCTCATCTTTCTGCAGCGTCGCCTGCTTTTCCTTCAGGACAGTAGATCCTCCAGCCACTTTGCTCGGTGACACNNCAAAAGGAGTGTGCCGGAGAGGCTAGATTGCATGTGTGATCGGATCACTCTTAAGTCACCCCGGGAGGCCTGAGTCAAGAGACGAGATGTATTCACGAGGGACTGGGGTACGAACGCCGAAAGAACTTTTGTTGGCCTACCTCACTTCGACAGGACAAAATAAAAAGATGTGCCCTCCGGCTTCGCCGGGTTCTCACCACAGGCAGTAGGGGAGCTACTCGG
>PMBQ01000361.1:7122-24353 GCA_003152955.1 Candidatus Bathyarchaeota archaeon | reverse complement strand
GCGAACACTAACGCCGTCACGATGAATATCGCTGCAACGGTCTTTATGTCTCTCAGGTCGGGGGACCAAGGAATACTGGTTGAGGCGGAAGGTGTCGTCTGCGTTTGAGTTTGGCTTCTCACAAAATAGAAGATGCCGTCCGATCCTATCGCGGCTACGATACAACACGCATTACCTGAGATCGCGACGCGGCTACCCCTGGTGGCATCCACTGGTCTCGGGTAGGTGTAGTTCTCTAACAATCGACCGTCATTGTTCAGAACTTGAATGAGTCGAACTGCACCAGAGTCAGATTGATCTCTTGAGATGATCACGACTGAGACGTCTCCTCCGTCCGACATGGAGACGGATTCAATTGATCCGTTCACGTTTGTCTCCCAGTATGGTCCGCTCGCATTTCCAAGAAGCAATGCCCCGTCGAGGCTACCGGCGAGGAATCTCCCGCCACTCTCGGAAATCGCGACCATAGGTTTGTTTACAGACCTGCTCCATAGGATTCGCCCTTCGTGATCAAACGCATCAAGCTGGGAATCGCTCCCTGCCAGAACGTATCGAGCATCCTTGGATACAGCAACATTCCAGACACATCTTGCGGAAGGATACTTCCAAATCTGCT
This sequence comes from Candidatus Bathyarchaeota archaeon, assembly GCA_003152955.1. The sequence continues at coordinate 23,737 of PMBQ01000361.1, read as the reverse complement.
TTCCCTCTCTGTCAAACAGGACCACCCCGTTTCTCCCGCCGCAGACCTGTCCAAAGCGGACAGACTGTTCTCTCAGAGCGGCGGCAACATACAATCCGTCAGGGGAAACTGCCACATTACTGTGCACGTGAAGGAATTCATAATAGCCCACGAGTTCAGATGCATTCGTCACCTGCTTCCACAACTGGCGGCCTTGCGAATCAAATGCGGAAGTGAAAGTGTAATTGCCCCAGACGACGCCAGATACTGCGACCAGACTACCGTCATCAGCCATTGACAACGAACTTGCGACTGATTTCGCGTCCAATGCTGTGGTCCTAATCTGGTGGCCGGTGCTCACATCATACCAAGCTAGGACGGTCTGCTCTTGGCTTCCTATCTCGGTTGAGTTGATCGCCACCAGAATTTGGCCGTTCGACGAAATCGCCGAGATACTTGTGGACCCGTAGATTCCGATGGGGCTTATGACGCCATTCATCATTATCGTCCCGCTGTCAGTGATGACAGCAGTGCCGAGCGATTCTCCTGACGAATATCCGACGACTATTCTTTTCCCGTCCTGTGAAGTCTGAATGTCAAACGGAAAGGAAGGCCCTATCTCCGTGTGCATCCATAGGACATTTGTCCCCGCATCTAAAACGTACATCACGTTCTCGCCTCCAACCGCGACCATTGTTCCCAGTCCTCCTATAGCGATCGACCTGACTGTCGAACGCAAATGCCTGTCTGACAAGACGTTGCCAGATCGATCAAGAACGCGAATAGTGCCATTCAAATCGCCTACAACGAATCGNNTTGCCGCTAACATCGAACAATATGACGTGAGCGTCGTCGAAGAGTCCGCCTGCCACGGCGACGTATTCTCCGGAATCAGAAACCCAAAGGTGCGGATACGACTCGGTGTATTCGAAAAGGCGGGGTAATGATGCAGACCACAACGAATTGCCGTTCTGGTCAAAAAGATGGAGCCCTTGCGGGCCCGCGGCAGCAACCATTCCATTCGACGACACAGCCACATAGACAACATCATCGTGAACGGTTGCGTTCCACCTCTTTCCGGAATCAAGATTGACAAAGTAAAGAAAGTGATCTCTACCTGACCTGCTCCATGTTCCCACCGCAACGTACCGTCCGTCTCTGGAGATGGCCGGCGGGCTAGCAAGATCTAATTCGCCTCCGAATCCCTGGTCGAGAAGAACTGTCCCCATTCGATCCTTCACAACCAGCCGTTTTTGCCATCCGTTTGAAAGGCGACTAGCACCCACTATCGCTGCCCGTACGCTATCCGGTGAGACTGAAGCGTGATCCATCCTATCTAGGGTGTAGTTCCATTGTGTTTGCATTGTGTCCGTGTCAATCAAAGACACTTTCTGTGCTCCCACAACGGTTGGGTATTCGGTTCCCAGAAGTGCTGATTTACCATCAGAGGAGAACTGCGCGAAAACAGCATTTCGATCGGGCAGATGCCAGATTAATCTTCCGTTGGAGTCATAGAGGTAGTAACCATCAAAAAGAACTGGGAGCAGGATTTTCTGGCCGCTTGGCGAAACGGCTGCCAATTGGAGATCTCCCACAGGGAGCTTCCAAGCCAGCTTGTAGTCATCGAAGACTTCGTTTGAAGCCACTGGTATTTGACTGCTTGATGCACAAGATACTAGGATCAGTGTCATTAGCAGCAAAGAGGACAAAGACTTCAATTGGACTCAACCGCACACGGACAGTAAGTGTGTGTGTGCCTAGCACCGCGCTTCAGAATTCACTCTCGATTTAACGTTTGCTAGAGGTAACACATGTGATTTCAGCGCTACGCGCATCGGAGACGAATCAAGTCCTTTCAGAGATGACGACGGGAATTTCAGCCCTAGCTTACCGGTACACATGGCCTTGCCGCAACATGCAGCGGTGGGCGGCTTACATGCGCGGTTGGACTTGAGTGTAGGAGACAAGTGCTTCTTCGAGTTCCTTGTACCTGTTTCGAAGAGTGACCTCTAACGTTCGCAACATGAGCAATTTGCTTCTGCGTCTTCGTTTCTCCATCCAATTTGCATGAGAAGTAGAGCGACGCAGCCGCAGGTCCCATCGGGTCTTTACCCGCAACCAATCCCCTCTTCTTCGCTTCATTTATGATTCGAATTGCATGCTGCTGGGTAGGCATGGAGATCTTTACTGCTGTAGCGATCTTCGAAACACACCTCACCGGATCCACAACTGGCATGTGCAAGTCGAGTGCCTTCACAAGTAATCTGTAGCATTTTGCAAGGTCCTTTTTGCGAATCCCGCTGGCCGCAGACACGTCCTTCAGGGTCCTCTGAGTTCCAGACATTCTGCAGGCAGCGAACAACGAGGCTGCAGTAACTATGGCTATTGATCGTCCTCGGACGAGCGTGTTGGCGAGAACTTTACGGTAGACTAATGCCGCATGTTCTTTGGTTGAGGTTGGAATGTGAAGTACATCTCTTAAGCGGTCAAGTTCGGTCATGGCTCGAACCAAATTGTGATCTGCAGATGAATGAACCCTAGTCCTAATCTGCCATTTCCGTAATCGCAGCATCGCTAAACGGGTAGCGACTGGGAGTTTACGCCCGAAAGCATCCCGATTCACAGGATCAATAACCGTGGAAAGACCCTTATCATGAATGGAGAACGAACTCGGTAAACCAACGCGACCACGCTCATCCAGTTCTTCCTGAGTAAACGCACGCCACTCAGGCCCCTGATTCAACCCATGTTCGGTCTGGACTAGGCCACACTTATTGCAGGTTAGTTCACCCAAGTCATAATCTTCAACAAGGTCTGCGTCACCGCATTCCGGACAATTCGTAACCTTGTCCATGTTCTTTGTGAGTAGGGTCTCGTTAATCCTAGAATTCGGCATGACGCGGCAGGACCAAAACCCGCCTTTAACGGTTGTTGGGATTAGCCAATAACTGGCTGGTCAGCGGGGACGCAGAAGGTTGATTCTATGTTAGAATTGACTTCTCTGCATTAGCAAGGTTGAGAAGCAGGTCTGTTCGAGGAGTGATATTCTATCATGTCCGTGTTTTCCTAGGTGGATATTGGTGGAGTATGTTGTGGATGTTGATGGCTATGTCATCAGCTTTCTTCATTCGTTGAAAGATGGATTCTCTCAGCTTGTCCAATTCTCTCGTCTCCACTCCTCAGGCCTCTTAGATGTGTATTGGAATAATTGATTTGTTGCCGTATTTGTGATGCGGTTTCCTGGCAACGTACAACCAATCAACTCCCTAGAATTCGCCTTCATTGCGTAAAATCTGCCTAAACTCAGCGCGGCCAGGGGTGTGGTATTGGTGCGGGGGAGGGGATTCGAACCCCTGAACCCCTGCGGGACAGGAGCCTTTGGACACACTCGGCTCGTTTGTGAGTGTTCAGTCCTGCGCTCCCACGGGCGTTGAACGCCCTCTTTGACCTGGCTTGGCTCTAGGGAGAACGGCGACCCGATCTTACCCCCGCTTCCAGGCCCAGTAGTTCACCCGTCAGGGTTCGCGCGCACTTGCGCGTGTGGCAATCGGCAGGCTCATAAAGATTACCAAATCAACCTAGAAAAAGCATAGTCCGCTTAGGCGGGGGGAGTCAGAGACAAAATTGAAGTTCATTTACGGAAAGAAACAGAAAGTTGAGGAAATCGAGCTGGACAACCTCTTCACCGATCTACAAGGGGTACTCCAAAAGCACCCACTAGTTCCAGCAGCGAACGTTGACACATTAGTTTCGGAGTGGATCAACGACCTTCTCTTCCTCGCTGGCAAGATTACAGAAGACGAACTGCAAGAAGCAATGAAAGCATTTGAAACCCAAGGCGCTGAGCCGGCCGCAGGAGCAACCGCCGAAGGGGCGGAAGAAGAAGCAGACGACGAGGATGACGACGAGTAGGAACGCCACAAACCGAAGAGATCCCCATAATCACCCTTAAACAGCTGATTGGGTGCGCGCACAAAGTATTTTAGAGCTCGAATGGAACTGGCTCAAAGCAACTCCGAGAGACTGGTGTAGAAATTGGGTCATAGGAAAGTTCATGCGCCAAGACGTGGATCACTAGCATTCCTACCTAGGGGACGCGCTTCAAGCTGGACGGGTCGAATCAGACACTGGCCTGATGTCGAAACTGGACCTAGACTTCTAGCCTTCGCAGGGTTCAAAGCGGGCATGAACTACGCGATCGCCAGCGACAACCGCGAAGGATCATTGACTTTCGGAAAGGAGATCGTAGTCCCATTGACTACGCTCGAGACCCCCCCAATGTTGGCCTGCGCTCTCCGAGCCTACACTAAGACCTACGAAGGTCTTCAAACCTTAGGCGAAGCATGGATGGAAAAACCCCCGAAAGAGTTCGAACGAATTATTTCGGTCCCTGAGAAGTTCGCCACCAAGGAATCGTTGAAGAAGCTCGAGACAAGCTTGGACAAAATAGTGGAACTCCGTTTGGTCATGGCTACTCAGCCACGCCTCGCAACGCGTGGCAAGAAAGCTCCGGACCTGGTTGAGGTCAAGGTTGGAGGCGGAACAATCAAGGAGAGATTCGAGTACGCTGCAAAAATCGTTGGTTCAGAAGTGAAGATTGCAGATGTTGTCAAAGAAGGTCAAGCCGTTGATGCGATTGGTGTGACGAAGGGCAAGGGAATACAGGGTCCGGTGAAGCGCTTCGGAATCCGACGCAAGTTTCACAAATCTCGCAAGACCGTCCGCCAAGTCGGATGCATAGGTGGGTGGACCCCACACTACGTCCAGTATTCTGTCCCGCGTGCGGGGCAGATGGGCTTCCATCAACGAACTGAATACAACAAGCTGGTTATGAAAATTGGCAACAACGGTAACGAAATCACACCCAAAGGCGGATTCCTCAGATACGGCATCGTCAACACTGAGTATGTAATGCTGAAAGGCAGCGTCCCAGGCACAACGAACAGGTTGGTATTGATTCGCGTAGCAGCACGCCCACCCCCAGAAGCACCAGCACCGAAAATCGAATACATGCACGTCGCCTCCGCACAAGGCGACTAAACCCTACTTTTTTCCCTTCTCGCTAAGTCGACTCGATACCAGACAGCATTCCATCATCCAACGTGATGATGTTCTGTACATGTTCCTCAAGCCCGCCGACATGGCTGATTATGAAAATCTGCTTGAACTTCTTCGACAAGTCTTGAGCGAGGTAATCGACGATCCCTGAACGGCGAATCTCATCCGAACTTCCAAGAGGCTCGTCTAGGAAAACAAACTCGGGCTTCTGACCTTTGACCTCAGGCAACAGGGCTAACGCGAAGGCCAATCTCATCGCGAGCAGAAACTGGTCTTCTGTCCCGCCGGAATAAACTTCCTTCGGCTTGTATTCGCCTGCTTCAGGATCCCAAACCTGCAGATTGTAATCCTCGTCCAAGATGGCAGCCCGGTACTTGGAGGAAGTTAACGCGGGGAGAATGGCGCTCATGTATCCTTGAACACCGGGCCTAACTCTATTCCTGAGTGATTCACCGGTTGATTGAACGCCCTCAACGGCCCGTCTAACGACCTGCAACTGGCGCTCAAGCTTCCGAACCACTTCAACTTGAGACTGAACCTTGGCCGGAACGTCTGCATGCTCAATGAGATACCTGTCGAGTTCAGCGGTCCGTTGAAGATTTTGCTGTATGCGGGTCTGGGCCATTGCCAGCTGACGAGCGAATCCGTCCCGTGCGGTCAGCGTTTCTCCAAGGAGCTCAGGAGCGAAGACGATTCCTCCGGACAGCGTTGGGAACACGAGTTCACTCACTCTTCGCTCCAAGTCCTTGACCTCCTTCTCAAGCCCACTCGAATTCGACTGCGACGGCAGTCTACTGGACTCTTCGTTGAGCGTTTGCAGCTTCATCTGCAACGCCGCCCTCGCTTGGCGATCCTTAGCGGATGTTTCCAGGACCTTCTGTGCAATTTCCAGGCTATCGAGATTACCATTGAACCTGAGAAGATCACTCTGTTCGCTCAGGGAATTGCAAAAGGTTGTGAGCTGCTGTTCTGTTGAATAGTACCTCTGTTTGGCCTGAGCGCACTCTTGCTGGATTCCAGCAAGCTCATGACGCTTAATGTCCAAATATCTCAGATCACCCAACTCAGAATTGCCCCTTGCAAGAGAAGCCACAGCGCGCAGTCTGACTACAACAATTGCGGCAGGCACCAATCCTCCCATGACCAAAGCCAAGCCAACCAGTAAAAGCCCAACGATGAAAGCTGCAAAAGCTCCCGCGAAAAGCAGAGCCGTCAGGAGCAAGTACGGTTTGATCGGCTTCCCCAGTAGCGCCGCTCGGCCCCTAAGCTTCGACTCGTCGGTGGACGCTAGTTTTCGACCCAGCTCACCTACCTCCTGCTCCGCGCCCAGCCGCGAACGTTCAATCCTTGACAATTCCACAGACTGCACCTTCGCAATCTCCAAATTATCAGCGAGTTTCGAGAGCAATGGCTCCATCTTATCGTAGACGTCATACTTGGAGAGTCCTAGTTGGACGCTCTCGATTTCCTTGTTCAACCGTTCGGAGCGGGTTCGATATTCGTCGCAGAGTTTCCGCTTGCCAGACAACTCCAAAACCAAGCTATCTCTGGTCTTCAGGAAAGTCTCATACCGTCTCAGGTCACTGTAGAGGTGATCTTTATCCTGGAACTCTCTCTGCACCACAGTTACAGTCTCGGTGAGCGCGGCGTTCTCTTTGAGGAGCGTTGCCTTCTCTTCACGGTTATGTTGGAATTGTTCGAGTTCATGTTTGAGTAATTCCAACTTTTCTTTTTCTGCTAGGACCTTGCCTTTCCTGGATCCGGTTCCTTCGAGGTCTCTCCTCTCTTCGGCCAAGTCCGTCATGACCGCGTTGAAGCTTTCGAGGTTCAGGAAGGCGTTGATGATTCGCTTTCGATCATCCTTGTTCAATTCGATGAGTTTGTTCAATTCCTTCTGGGCTACCACTGTGCTCGAGACGATCTCTTGGTACGTGATTCCACCGAGGAGCCTCACGATCTCCTCGTTGACTTTCTCCTGACCGTTAGCCAGGGGCTGCGGCTGCTTCCCCACCTCCAGCTCTTCCAAAAGCGCCCCGGTGGGCTTCACTTGGTGAAGCTTTCGCGTTACCCTGAAACTCCTGTTCTCAACTTCGAAATCTAAGCTGACGGTTCCTTCATTGGCTCCGTATGCAACGAGGTCTTTGTTTCTGGCCTTGGGAGGACGCGTCACGCGCGCAAACAGCGCAAAGAGAATTGCATCGAGCACTGAAGACTTTCCAGACTCATTCAACCCCGAAATCAGAGTAATGCCATTGTTGAATTGAATCGGTGATTCCAGTCGGAGCTTTTTGAAATTGTGGGCTTGCAAAGAAAGTAGCCTTACCAAGCTCCAGCCTCCTCAAGCTTCGCCTGGCAAATCCTCAACGCCTCTTCGAGAATCTCCTTCTCTTCTTCTCGCGCTGATTCTATGGCTGAAGTGAAATATCGTCGGAGTTCTTCGAGCGGGGTTGTTCTCGGGAGCGCAGGGATGGTTTCTGGAAATTCTATTTCCAGCTCGCTTTCATCAACGGTGAGATGAAAGAACTTGTCCTCAGCATACAGAATGAGTTCGCTTCTGCGGTACTTGGAAAGCTGTTCAGCCGTCACACGCCCCTTGAGCCGCAATCTCACTACTGTTTCTTGGTTCTTTGACTCATCCAAGATCTGTTTGAGGGGATCCATCGGTGTTGGACCATCGGGGAAGAATGTGTCTAGGGTTCTGAACGGACGGGCGGACGTTTTTATATGCTCCCGAGAGACGACCCCCTCCTTGTCCAGTTCAATCCACGCGAAACCCTTCTCTTCATTCTCTTCCTGAAAGGACGCTCTCTCGGTACTTCCAGGATAGATGATTGTGGTGTGCTGCAGCTCCTTCGTTTGATAGCCATGAAAATGGCCAACACATACCAATTGACAATTTGACGGAACAGAAGCCAACTTGATAACTGGATTGTCTCGCGAATATCCCACGAATCCTTCCACTGGGTAATGCGTAAGGAGAATGTTCAGGTCCCCCTCAAAACTTGCCGGAGTTTTCACCAGTGGATCCGTATTCGAACCTAACAGGGGGTTCCTGCTTAGTCCCCCCACCTCAACATTCAATCCTCCAATCGAGAAGCTCTTGGAACTGAATTCGGTTGGATCGTGAAAGAAGTGGACATAACCCGAGTTTCCGTACACCGCCAGAGGCGAAGAACCCTCCTCCGTAATCTTTGGCGTGTCGTGGTCCCCACTTACTGCGAGTATGTGAACGCCGCGATCATGAACGACCTTCAGGTCCTCCATTATCCTGGCGCGAACATGGTTTCCCGGCCTAACCGTGTCGAAAACATCTCCCGCCAGTAGCATGAAATCGGGGCGATTGTCCATGGCATATTCGATCGCCTCCTCGAAGCATCTGAGGTGGTCTCGTCTGCGTTCGAAACGTCTAGGTCCAAAGTTTGATGCTGGAGGATCAAGATGGTTATCTGCGGTGAGAAGAATCTGCACAGTCAATGAGTACCTGCACCCGGTGCTTTCATGGGAAAGTTGCTTTGCTCACTGTACGTTAAACTTTGCAGGTCTGAATGGGATTTGCGATTGGTTTAGTTGTGGGTTTCTACTCGGGTGGATAGATTTGTTTCCCAGTTTTCCTGTCGATTATAGTGATCGCCTGCGTTGGACAAGATTGTGCGGCCATCAGCAGATTCTCAAAATCCTTTCCGCCAGCTTCGTCGAGCACATCCAACTTTGCCTGGCTCCGAAAGACGCCTTTTCCAGGCCGTTCGTCTAGTCTGAAAACGTCCGGTGAAACTATTACACAACTCCCGAACCCAAGGCATTTGTCCGGGTCCACTGCTACCCTTATTCCACCTTCTCTCTCTTCGGCCGTCGCCTGCCTTTGGGAAGGCAACTTGATCCCCAAGCCGTCGAAGATTCTCGTGAGTGCGTTGTTGATGCTGATCTTGGCTATCGCACCGCTCTTGGTGTAGGAGATGGTGATGTCCTCATCCAGTTGCGTCGACGTGGTGTCCTTGTCGTCGTTTATGAGCATCTGCAACTCATCTGTCCGCTTGTCGTATCTCATTCTCATGCCAAGAGCACCTGGCTAACTAGCNNCCATCATAGGTATGCCTTTCGCTAAACCCGCAAAACTGCCAAGAAATACGGAGTTTAAGCAATTGTTTGGCAGTGTCACCGCAGGAGTGGAGCGATCGATTTATGCGGCACTATCTTCTGGGAGAGGAGTGATTGAGTTGGCCACTTTCTGGAACGGTCTGCTCTTCCGAATCGCCAAACACTGGATAGCAGGCGAAACCTACGAAGAAGCTATTGCACGATCTGAGAGGTCCAACGTTCACAAGGTGTTCGGAATTATCAACGTTCTTGGGGAAGAGATCAGTTCACCTGAGGAGACCAGAGCGGCCACAACGGAATATCTCGAAATCCTAAGAACGATCGATTCACGCAAAATCAAATGCTGCGTTTCCATCAAGCCAACCCAGCTTGGTCTAGGCATCGACAAGAAGTTGTTTGAGGACAACATGGATCAGATTCTGACATCCGCAAGATCGTTCGGCAACTTCGTATGGATGGACATGGAGGGATCCTCATACACAACAGACACAGTTGACGCCTATCTTGAATTCCGAAGGAAGTTCGACAATGTTGGTTTAGCGATCCAAGCATACGCCAAGAGAAGCGAGGAAGACGTGAACCGAATCCTTGACTCAAAAGGCGTTATCAGATTATGCAAAGGCGCCTATAACGAGAGCCCAGAGACCGTATTCAAAAGCAAGGATGAGATCAACCAGAACTTCTCGAAACTAATGCAATTGATGTTTGAACGTGGAAAAGGATTCGCAATTGCCACACATGACGAGAAGCTGATTGGGGAAGCGATTGAACTAAGCAACGCACATCATACGGATTTCGAGTTTGAAATGTTGATGGGCATCAGGGATAAGAAGAAAATTGAACTTGTCGAAATGGGCTATCGAGTTAGCGAATACATTCCATTTGGAAAAAGCTGGTGGGCGTACTCGGTTAGGCGAATTCGCGAACATAAGAGCAACATATTCCTGCTCGCCCGCTCGCTAGTGAGCAGCTAATCCACCCCAAAAGGCACCCCCTATGCCGTACAAGCGTTAGGTGTCCTGCACTCTAAGAAGAGGCTAAGGCAGAAGCTTCAGACGTCACCTGGCGAGAGTAGTTTTTCAGGAAATAGACTTTAAGACACCAAAGCGTTGCCTAGAAAGCGTATGCCTCGGTGGCTCAGCCTGGCAGATCCCAATAGTTGATTAGGGCAGCTGAAAGCGGCCGCCTCGTAAATTCCTCAAGAGAGCGGCAGGTCGCGGGTTCAAACCCCGCCCGAGGCTCCAAAATCTGAAGAACAGTTAGTCTCTTGGACGTAGATATGATTTGCAGTGTCTGCAGCTGCAAGGCTCCAATAATTAGGCGAACGACAAGCAGCCCTCATAATCAAAACTGAGCTGAGTTTAACCGAGAGCACATCATCAATGTGGCGACCGTGGCTACAACAATTTGATCGACAGAGAAAGGAGAGCATACTGAGAACGAACATCAAAGAGATCCGAGACGCGGAAGGAAGAATTAGAGGATCCATACTCAAGACGCCGCTAGTACGTTCGGCCTATCTAAGCGGGAGCACTAATGCGGAGTTCTACCTGAAACTGGAGAACTTGCAGGTAACAGGCTCCTTCAAGATCAGAGGAGCTTTGAACAAACTTGCTCAAATTGCATCAGGACCAGCAGCCAAAAACGGAATAATAACCGCCTCTGCCGGAAACCATGGCCATGCAGTCGCGCTCTGTGCATCAAAACTTCGGCTGCACGCAAAGATCATTGTTCCTGAAAACACTCCGAAAATGAAAATTGATAAAATCAGACAGTTTGGTGCGGATGTTGTCTTGCATGGAGCGATCTTTGATCAGGCCGAGCAATATGCCAAGGAACTTGCAGCAAGAGACTCCCTGAGCTACGTCTCCGCTTACAATGACGAACTAGTTATCGCAGGACAAGGAACGATTGCCTTGGAGATTCTTCAGCAGGCCCCAGATATCGAGATGATTCTAGTCCCTGTCGGTGGGGGAGGTCTAATCTCAGGAATAGGTGTAGCTGCAAAGAGCATGAGACCGAGCATTCAAATCATCGGCGTGCAGTCCGAGGCCTCTCCTTCGATGTACGAATCACTGCAAGCAAAGCATCTCGTCGAAGCGGAAGTGAAAGACTCGATAGCTGAGGGCTTGTCGGGCAATATCGAAGCAGGATCAATTACCTTCGACTATGCCTCGAAACACGTTGACAGATTACTCCTGGTGAAGGAAGACACGATAAGGAAAGCCATTCGGGTGCTCTGGGAAAAAGACGGACAGATCTCAGAAGGGTCTGGCGCCGTTTCTACAGCGGCTGTATTGGAGAACAATGATCTATTCACCGGAAAGAAAGTAGCTGCGATACTGAGCGGCGGGAATATCGATCCAATGCTCTTCAAGAGTGTTGTAGAATGATCTTTGCGACACTCTATTTTTCCGAATGCATGGGCATTATCGATCAAGCGTTATCGCGAAACCTCCACGTCGAGAGTTTGAAGCTGAACCAAGCCTGCAGAATCACGGTTCAAACAACGCCTCACGGAGACCTTTGAGGATGTACCGATGAAAATAGAGCAGAGAGTTCTGGAATGGCTACTGGAGCCAAATCAACCAGCCATACGTTACCACACGTTATTGGATCTGCTTGATTATTCGAGTGATACGGAGGAAGTCCGTCAAGCCCGTTCCAATATTTCAAAACGTGGATGGGCACGAGAAATCCTTCTTGCGCAGAAACCCGGAGGATATTGGAACTCACGCAATGACCTCTATCGACCAAAATACACCGCAACGATTTGGAGACTAATTGTTCTCGCTGACCTTGGGTTAACAGCGAAAGACGAGCACATTCGAAAACCGTGCGAGTTCTTCCTGAACGAATACTCTCGACCCGACGGTGGATTCGATGCGCCAAGCAGCACTTGGTCAAGGAGTGAACTGTGTCTAACAGGCAACTTGGCTAGAACGCTCCTCCGATGCGGCTATGAAGAGGACAGACGCGTCCTCGCTGCTTTCGATTGGCTGATAGAGAATCAGATGGATGACGGCGGGTGGCATTGTTTTTACGAACGGGCTTTCGGCAGAGGAACTCTCGATTGCTGGGAGGGACTGAGCGCGTTCGCTGCTCTTCCACGAAGAAAGTGGACACGCCGGATCAAGCGTTCAGTTGAGAGAGGAACAGAGTTCTATCTCAAGCGGGAACTGTTCAAGCAAGGGCGTCACTATGCGCCGTGGCTCAGATTCCACTATCCAGTCCACTACTACTATGACGCACTAGTGGGACTAGATGTTGTCACCAGCCTTGGATACACGGATGACAGACGGCTCAAACCAGCCCTGAGATTGCTTGAAGAAAAACGTCGAACAGACGGCACTTGGGCTCTGGACGCTGTTCACCCTGACTTGGGAAGAGGAACCAGTTATCGGTTGAAGAATAGACCCAAGCGATTCGCGCTGGAGAAGGAGGGGAGATCGAGCAAATGGATCACCCTAACTGCGCTCCGTGTTCTGAAAAGAGTCGAGAGAACGAACTAGCCTGACAAGGCCGGTGTGCGATTCGAGGTACTGGCAGCGTTTCGGGAAAGCGGTGCATCTGTGAATGCCCCTGGAGTGACTTACGCTCTTTTGAATCATGAAAAAAGAAATGAAAAGAAGGGGTTTCACATGCAGTCGTCGCCGCCCAGATACCTACTGGACGACTTCGCCTGTTGCGAAACGTGGACCAACGGTGTTGATCTTTACCTTCACCTTGTCGCCAGGCTTGGTTTGTGGGACGAAAACTACGAAGCCTTCGATCCTTGCGACTCCGTCACCGCGACGGCTGGTCTCCTTGATCTCAACCTCGTATTCCTTACCTTGCTCCACTGGCTTGTTGAAGGAACGTTCAAAACTCATACGTTTCACCTCGGTATTTGTTTCAGCTAGTTCGTCGGGAGAAAACTCGCACGTCGGCACGCATTAATACGATCGGACGGTCGGCTTCAGCCCGTACACATAGCTTGCGCACTTACCATGACTTGAGCCTAATAATCCTAACTGAAGTTACCAAAGGAACCTACGATCATCTGTGACGGCGATTTCTCCCGTCCCTTGTTTCAGTCCGTTGCCAATCTTTCTTTCTTTGCGTCTCAATTCTAGCACGGCCAGGCCTGAAGGAACTCACATCCTTCCGATATTGCTGAATTTGAGCGTAGAAATCCGGATAACCGTTCTCATCATTCGCCAAAGCGGAAATGAGTTCGTTGAGCTTGGCTCTGATGGAATCAGAATCATATTCATCCCACGCTCTTGAATAAATCTCATAGGCTAAGTGAAACTTGAAATCAGTAGGTCTGTCAATCTCAAGTTTCGAGGGTCGTTTGTCTTCCGTGATGTTCTCATCCAAGGACTATGTGCTCGCTTGGAATACGAGAATCGTCTTATTTAATTGGTTCTGGGCCGGCGATGACGCCGATACAGCATTTTCCGTTGCGCTACGAGAGCCCAAGACCGCGGTAAAACTAACTCATCAGTCGGCTTGCGCAGGAAGACTTTTATGGAGTAACGAGGGTGTGCGCGATTGCGCAACGCATTCAGCATACTTTCGACGCGGAGGTGAACAATGCTTGACAGAAAAGACAGTTACCGAGAGAGCCCCCACGAGGTCCAATATTCCAGCCAACACCGTCCTCATCGGACAGAAGCCTTTGATGAGTTACGCTACCGCTATCGTGATGCAAGTCAATAGTGGCAGCAAGGAACTCTCAGTTAAGGCAAGAGGGCGCGTCATCTCCAAGGCCGTCGACGTGGTTGAAGTTGTCAGAAGACGCTTCTTCGAGGGCAAATTGGAAATCAAAGACGTGACCATTGGAACCGAAGTGCTAGGTGAAGAGGGCCAAACAAGAAACGTTTCCACGATCGAAATCAAACTCATGATGAAGTAGCCGCAAGAGCTCGTGGAAAAACCCAATACTCTCTTTTTTTATCTTCCATTTTCCTGTTTCAAACCGAATCGAGAATTGTGCGGCTGTTCAGTTTCCACGATTCGTCGACCCGCCAAAAACCTAATCCTTCTGAAGCTCCGGCAGAATGCTTACAAAATAGTCGAGAGACTCCGGATTCGTCAGGGCGTCTCTGTTGGCAACCTGTTTGCCATTTATTATGTTCCTGACGGCGCTTTCGACTTTTTTCATGTTGAACGTGTATGGGATGCTCGGCGTCTCAAGGATCAAAGCCGGGACGTGCCGGGGAGACGCGTTTTCACGCAACGCTTTTTTGATCTTGGCTTTCAAATCTTCGGTTAGACTGTGTCCAGGAGCTAGTTGGACGAATAAGATAACGCGCTCGTCTCCCTTCCAATTTTGACCGACTACTAGACTGTCGGAGATTTCGGGCAACTTCTCCAGAACGCTGTAGATCTCGCCTGTACCTATGCGCACTCCGGAAGGTTTCAGTACACTATCCGAGCGGCCCAGGAAAGTTATGCCGCGCGTGTCGCTGTGCATTATTACGTAGTCACCATGTCTCCAGACATTCTTTCCCGCAGATTGATAGAAGGTGAAGTAAGCGTCTATGTACTTCGCGTTCTTTGAATCGTTCCAGAAATAGAGAGGCATTGAAGGCGAGGGCGCTTCGCAGACGAGTTCCGCTTCTCGATCAACAACCGGCCTGCCACTTTCATCATACGCGCTCACTTTCATCGCCAAAGCTGGAGCTTGAATTTCACCAGCATAGACAGGAAGAGTTGGAGCGCCGCATGCGAAGCAGCCGTTGATGTCAGTGCCGCCCGAGATCGAATTGAAATGCAAATCCTCCTTGATCTCTCGGTAGACCCACTCGAATCCTTCAGCTGATAGCGGTGATCCCGTTTGCGATATCCCGCGTAATACCGACAAATCTGAAACCTTCCCAGGCCTTGCTTGTTCGCCTTTCAGGTAGTTGAGGTAACTTGCGCTGCATCCGAAGATTGATATTCTCTCGTCTTGAACGAATCTCCACATCGTGCCCCAATCGGGATAGTTCGGATTGCCGTCATAGAGCGCGATAGTCGAGCCGACGGCTAACGAGCTCATCAACCAGTTCCACATCATCCAGCTGGGTGAGGATATGTAGGTTATCGTGTCATCAGCTTTCAGATCGGTGTGGAGAATGAGTTCCTTCAGATGGTTCAGAAGAACTCCACAACCTTGTACCATGCACTTTGGCTTGCCAGTTGTTCCGGAAGAGAACATTACGTAAACGGGATGATCGAATGGCAACTGCTCAAATTGTGCGAATGACGATTTCTTGGGAGATAAGAACTCATCGTAGACTACTGCATTTGGTACGATCGCGACATCAGGCCTCTCCGAAATATATGAAGCTACAACAACACTCCGTAGAGAAGGGATCTGTTTCGCAACCTTTGCGGCATTGTCTAGGATCCGGAAGACCTTACCGCGGTAATAGTATCCATCGACCGTTATCAGAACTTTTGGTTCGATTTGCCCGAAACGGTCGAGAACTGCCTGCGGCCCAAGGTCAGCGCCACATGAAGCCCAAACCGCCCCAATACTGGTCGTCGCGAGCATCGCAGTGGCGGTTTGGATCAGGTTCGGCATGTAGGCGCAAACCCGATCTCCTGGGCTCACTCCGACCTCACGAAGCGATTGGGCCAGGCGACCCACGTGGTCGTATAGATCGGCATAAGTTATTCTGGCCGATCTCCGAGTCTCGCCTCTGAACACGAAAGCCAAACGATTGTCTCTATGTCTCAGGAGATTCTCGGCAAAGTTCAATCTCGCACCGGGAAACCACTTGGCGCCAGGGAATTTCTCCAAATCATCGATCACAACCTCATATCCGCGTGAGGCTTTTAGTTCAGCAAATTCCCACATCGCAGCCCAGAAGTCTGACGGATGTCCGATGGACCAATCATACAGCTGCCAGTATGACTCGACTTTGAGATCGTGCTTCTTGTTCACGAAGTCATTGAACCTAGTCAGGTTAGCTTGGCCTATGCGATCGCGCGAAGGTTGCCAGAGCAGCTTTCCCATCGATTCTCCTCCGATCGAAGACTTCGAATTTTGCGTCTACGAGTTTGCTTCATCGCAACCAAGGTTTAAATGGTAGTGTGCGGTGCTTGCATTAGACGAAAGCCGCGTGCGGACCGTAGGACGTTCTGCACAGCGAAACTAGAACGCGGTTTTCCCGTTGACGAGGAAGCTTCGCCGTTCTGTTTTCTGAAAGCGGTTTGAGTAAGAAAGTGAAAACTAAGAATGAAAAGTTTCGAAGACTTCCCGATAGCGGGAGAAATAGTGCGTAGCTTGCATGAAATCGGATTCCAAGAAGCGTTTCCGATCCAAGCGGCTGCGTTAGGTCCACTGCTACAAGGCAGGGACGTGATAGGCCAAGCGAAGACGGGCACTGGTAAAACTGCGGCCTTTGGAATTCCTATGGTTCAAAAGATCACTAGGACTGAGGAATCTGTTCAAGGTCTCGTGTTGGTTCCAACACGGGAACTGGCACATCAAGTTGCTTCCGATCTG
>PMBQ01000361.1:0-7090 GCA_003152955.1 Candidatus Bathyarchaeota archaeon | reverse complement strand
GAAGCCGATCGCATGCTCGATATGGGTTTCCAGGAGGACATTGATTACATACTCAGCAGGACCCCAAGAGAAAAGCAAACTGCCATGTTCTCTGCAACAATGCCCGAACAGATCCTTGAACTCGCTTCACAGCACATGTTCAATCCAGAAGAACTTCTAGTCAGCAAAGACGAGATTGCAGTAGAAGAGATTGAGCAACTCTACCATCTCGTTGACCCAGACCGCAAGCTGCAGGCACTCTCCGACATCATGGCTCAGAAATCAGTCAAGCGCGCTCTCATCTTCTGTTCCACGAAAATCGGCGCAGATCGACTCGCATGGAAACTGAGACGAATTCGCAGAGATGTAGCGGTGATTCATGGCGACTTGACACAACCTCAACGTGAACGAGCTTTGCAGGACTTTCGATCGGGACGAGTCCGATTCCTCGTAGCCACCGATGTTGCGTCTCGTGGGTTGGATATTCAAGGTGTTTCGCATGTTGTGAACTATGATTTGCCCCATGACCCATTGCTCTACTTCCATCGAATCGGCAGAACAGGTCGAGCAGGAGCAAGCGGAATTGCGGTAACGTTGGTCTCTCGTCGCGAAATGGGCGATCTGAAGAGAATACAAGGCATGACAAATACCAGAATTCATGAGTTCCGGGCGGAATTGAGCCCGTCAATCCCTGAGCCTCCTCGAGTCCACGAGAGCTACTGAAGGCGAACATTGAATACTTAGGGAGCGAATAGTGCCGCCAAGAGAGAGTGGATGAGACGGGACGTAGACCATTCCGGAACAGAAACGTACGATCTGAGATGAAGTCTGTTGAATGTGTTCGCTGCCACCGATTGATTAGGCTGGACGAATACAAAGTACATCTAGCAACTTGCGGGATGTCGGCACAGCCTATTCAGACTCCTGTGCCAGCAAGTCCACCCGTAACTCCCTCGTAGAGCCGGTTCGGCTCCTCATTTTCTATGAGGCAGCTGACGGACCTCTGGTTTATTGGACGAAGAAACTTAGAATAATGAACGTTCCCAAAGCCACGCTCAACAATCCAGCTCCTCCTGAAAATAGCTGGCCGATTAGGGCTGAGGACTTCCCGCCAAGCGCTGAGGGCACACCGAGTGCTGAGGCGATCAGACTCATTGCTAGGATTAGACCTACGCCGAAGGAAGCTATGAAAAAGAATCCCTGAACGACATCAGTCATGCTCGACATGACCAGAACGACCAGCGCTCCGCTTCCCGCGAGTCCATGAATTATACCCACAGAGAATGGAACGTGTGCATGCTCGTGGGATTCCGTTTCAGAATGAGAGTGAATGTGAGTATGAGTTGCTCCATTATGGCTGTGAGTGTGAAGGTGAAGCTTTTTCTTTTTCATGCTGGCGAGGGCCCAGATTCCCAGAACGATAAGCATGAATCCAACAGCAAGTTCGAAAGAAGCAGCGATGCTCGACGGTAGCTGCACCTTCAACAAGATGAGCAGCATTCCTGCGACAAGCAGAGTAATAGTGTGCCCCAGCCCCCATATTGAGCCTGTCATGAGAGATCTGAGAATACTGCTGTTCCGCGTCGCCATTGTGGAGATCGCCACGATGTGGTCGGGTTCAAAGGCGTGCTGCGCACCCAGAACGAACGCCGCCGAGACAGCGATTGTGATCGAAATGTCCAATGGAATCTACGCCTAGGTGTCTGTCTATTGACTCCACTATTCAAAATACGCGGCGCCGAAGAAGTAGTGAAGCGATACACGGAGAAGCAGACTTGACCTCTCTCAAAATGCTAGGTGAGCTTGGAATCATAAAAATCTTGGAAAGAGCCCTAGGAACAAGTCCACAGACGGTGGTGGGTTTTGGAGATGACATCTCTGCAGTTAGACTTGCGAAGAATCAGATAGCGGTACTCAAAACCGACATGTTGGTCGGCAGCACCGACATTCCTCCAGGCATGACGATGAAACAA
This sequence comes from Candidatus Bathyarchaeota archaeon, assembly GCA_003152955.1. Next base: position 5,138 of record PMBQ01000361.1, on the reverse strand, counting down.
GCTGCACGTAAGGCCGTGGTGGCCAACGTAAGCGATCTGGCCGCCAAGGGAATTAGGCCGTTGGCGGGAGTCGTTGCATTAGGATTGCCCGCCCACTTGACTGAACGGAATATTCACGAAATCGCGTCGGGGCTTGCTCAGGGGGCGAAGGAATATGGTTTCCCATTAATTGGTGGCGATACGAACGAATCGAATGACTTAACGATTTCAATCGCTCTTTTCGCCGTAGCGAATAGAAGGCGGCTGATTCTTCGATCAGGCGCGAAAGCCGGGGACATCGTCGCAGTTACGGGTGAGTTTGGAGATACTGCAGCTGGATTGAAGGCTCTACTGGAAAAGAAGAAACATCCGACACAGTTGGTGCGTCCGTTCTATCAAGCAGTATACAATCCGCGCGCACAACTGGATTTAGGACTAAAGCTGGCTGCGTCAGGAGCAATTACTGCCTCAATTGACTCAAGTGATGGACTAGCATGGAGTCTTCACGAGCTCTGCAAAGAAAGTCGCGTGGGAATAAGACTCGACAGCTTGCCAACCAGTAAAGCGGCAGACAAATTCGCGAAGCTATACGACTACAGAGCAAACGACCTAACCCTCTATGGCGGAGAAGAGTACCACCTGGTGGTCGCCGTCACGCCTGGCAAATTCGAAACTGCAAGGCGAGCAGCGAGAGGAAACCTGAAACCGATTGGCATTGTGACTCGCAAATTCAGGGGGGTCCGCTTAGGGCATGCTCGAAATGAGGTTGTCATCGCGATGAAGGGTTGGGAACACTTCAAGAGTTAGACGTAAGACTCGATCCAAATCGCACATAGAAGACTCCCATGATCCGAAGGAATGACACATGAAGTTCAATGTCCCGTACTATTCTCAGACAGCAGAGTTCACATGCGGACCAGCCTGCGTACTTATGGTAATGAAACACTTCGATCCGAAGCTCAAATTGAACCGTGACCTTGAGTTTGAAGTCTGGCGCCAATGTAACATGATTGGCACCAGAGGCGCCGATCCCTTTGGACTGGCAGTTCCTTTGATCGAGACCGGACTTGAGGTGCGACTAATAACGCAGCGAAAAAGGATGATTGATGAGAAAGCCTGGAAACACCGCCTGCTCAGATACTTTTCCCGTGAAGAAATCGAACTCAGTTCCTTTGGCATGAGAGAAAATCAGCGGAGAGCTTTCAACAGAAATCTTCCTGTTCAATACAAGCACCCCACTGTCGCTGACATTGTCAGGGGTGTCAGGGCTGGGTTTGTTCCGATTGCTTTGGTTCACATGGGCGTTGTCCATTCCTTGAACATTCCCCACTGGGTTGTCATAACTGACGCTGTTGAAGAGAAAGTGGTTTTCAATGACCCCTACCCACCCAAAGGTAAACGTGGTCTCGTACTACCGCAAGACAAGTTTCAGAAGATAATCGATGACATTGGGACGCGAATTGGCATGAGCCCCTCGATTCTTTTTGCTCGCAAGCCCTAAGCTTTCGCCATTGGACGCTCACGTAAAATCATCGCCGGGAATCAGCAGAGAGCCTAAAAACCAATGGGAAGCGTGCGCAACTCAGTTGAGTTCAAGTTGGATCTTACGATACGAATAGCCGGTGAATCAGGCGACGGCGTGATCCTGGCCGGCGAGATCCTGACATACGCCGTATCCCGAATGGGTTTGAAGATTTTCACCTTCCGAACCTATCCCTCATCGGTTCGCGGCGGGTCGTGTCTATACCAACTTCGAGCAAGCGATAACCACGCATACTCTCAAGGTGATCTACTCGATCTACTCGTTGCGTTTGACACCGAAGCCGTCTCGTCTCATTCGAAAGATCTGAAGACAGACGGAGAGTTGATCTTCGATGAGGACCGAACTCCGAGGAACTATTCGTCCATGCCCAAGCGTTCTCTTGGAGCACCCTTCACATCAGTCGCCAAGAACGAGCTTCGTACTCCCAAAGTGAAGAACATGCTCATAGCGGGATATGTTGCCGCCCACATTGGGATCTCAAAAGAGATACTAGAAGAAACGATCGTTAGCAAGTTGGCATCACGTGGAGACGAACTCCTCAAAGCGAATCTTGCCGCAGTAAATTCAGGGTTCAACCTGGCGCCCAAGAGAGCCAGGATAACCTCGTCGAAGACACGCATCAACAAGATCATCTTATCAGGTAACGAAGCAATCGTTTTGGGAGCCATAGCGGCCGGATGCCGCTTCTACGCAGGATACCCGATCACTCCCGCATCAGACATACTCGATTCGATGGCGTCACTACTGCCAGGGTTTGGAGGCGCCATATTCCAGGGTGAAGATGAAATTGCTTCGCTCGGAGCTGCCATAGGCTCCTCATTCGCTGGAACCAAGTCGATGGTAGCAACATCAGGGCCTGGATTTTCCCTGATGAGTGAAATGATCGGATTGGCTTCAATGGTTGAAATTCCTGTCGTGATCATCGACGCGCAGAGAGGAGGACCCTCAACGGGTTTGCCAACTAGGACCGAGCAGTCAGATCTCAATCACGCCTTGTACAGCGGACACGGAGATATTTCGAGGATGGTACTAGCGCCGGGTAATGTCGAAGACTGCTTCTATCAAACCGTAAGAGCATTCAACCTATCGGAGCGATACCAGCTTCCTGTGATTCTTCTCACAGATCAATCGCTAGCGCAGCTCACAGAAGGCATGGCACTCCCAGACATCGAGTCTCTAAAGATAATCAACCGAGACAGAGCTGAAATCACAAGTGGAGATGGATTCCGGCGCTACGCGATCACCCACGATGGCATTTCGCCTTTCTCAATGCCAGGTCAGTTTCATGGAGAGTACGTGGCCGAGAGCGTGGAACATGATGAGACAGGCCGACAAAACTACGGTCCTCATGCACACTCCGAAATGACAGCCAAACGATTTCGAAAACTGCTGACAGCTGAGAGAGAGCTCGCTCAAGACCCACTGAACATAACGGAGCTGCCGGATAAGCAAGCTGAACTGGCGGTGATAGGCTGGGGCTCGACGCAAGGTGCAATACACGAAGCCATCTTGAAGGCGCGGGATAGATCGATTCACGTTCGCTGGTTGCAATGCAAGCTTCTAGATCCACTTCCTGAAGCTCAACTGCTCAAGTTCCTGAAGGGAACTAAGCGGATACTTGTTCCTGAACTGAACCACACTTCTCAATTTGCCAAGTTACTCCGAGCCCAACTAGGGATTGACTCCATCCCTCTCAACAAGACCGAAGGTCTTCCATTTACGCCAAGCGAAATTCTTCGCAAGATCGAGGAGGTGGCCTAAAATGCAGGCAGGTCCCGCAGGCGAGTACCGAACCGAATATAATCCGAACTGGTGTCCTGGCTGCGGTAATTACGGAGTACTCAAATCAATCGACTTGGCTCTCCAAGAACTTGGCTTGAGAAATGAGGAAATCGTTGTCGTTTCCGGCATCGGATGCAACGGCCGATTCCCGCACAACTTCAAAACTTATGGTTTTCACACACTTCATGGAAGAGTCTTGCCGATCGTTCAGGGCATTCACATAGCGAACCCCAAACTCTGCATTGTCGGAATCGCTGGTGATGGCGACGCATTTGCCATCGGGGGCGGGCATGTTCCGCACGCTGCTCGAAGAAACCCCGACATCACGTATATCGTGCTTGACAACGGGATCTATGGGCAGACGAAAGGTCAACCTTCACCTACGACCGCGATCGGTTTCAGGACGAAGGTGACTCCATACGGCAATCAGGAGGATCCATTAGACATCAGCAGACTCGCCCTAGCTTATGGAGTATCATTCTTGGCCAGAGGCTTCCCTGGCAAGGCCAATCATCTGGCACACCTTATCGCCGAGGGAATCAAACACAAGGGATTTGCACTCATTCACGTGATGAACCCATGCCCTACCTATCACGACACCTGGAAAGAGTACCAATCGAAGGTCGTTGAGATCGGCCTGGAGCACGATCCCACCGATGTGAACGCCGCTTTCGAGCTGGTCAGAGAGCAGACGAAGATTCCCATCGGCATTATCTTCAAACAGAACCGACCAACGCTGGTGGATCGCCTTGGAGCTTCGACTCATGAGAAGCTAGCGATGAAACAGTTACTTGAAACGTATCGCTAGGTCGATGGGATTATTCACCACATCATACACGAACCTGCGACAGCTGAAACCAGCGGCGTACTAATCTAAACCGTGAGTAGCAGAATCCGTCTAAAGCTCTTGTCAGCTTCATCTGGCTATTCTCTCGGCCTGAGGTCGATCACTCTTCGGGCCTTGCCCATGTCTGCACGTGGCAGAGCTCCCGACTCAACGAGGTCGACATCAGCATTTATTCCAAGGACAGCCATGAGGTTAGATCGAATTTCCATCAGCAGGACAGGATCATTTAGCCTCTCCGCTGTTGCCTCGACTTTCACCGCTAGACGATCAAGCTCTCTGTGGGACACAATGATCTGATACTGGTCTCCGAGACCTGATATGTTCATCAGCACGTGCTCAACCTGACTCGGAAAGACGTTAACGCCACCAATGATCAGCATGTCATCGCTACGCCCTTTGATGCGTTGGATCCTAGGGTGACATCGACCACACTCACATTCCTCCTCAAAGACCCTGGACAGATCCCTAGTTCTGTAGCGAAGTAGGGGCATAGCCTCACGCGACAACATCGTGAAGACAAGCTCTCCCTCCTTCCCAGGCTCTAGCACTTCGCCAGTGTCCGGGTTGATCGTCTCCACCACAAACTCATCACCCCACACATGGAGACCGTTACGTTGCTCGCACTCGATTGCCACGCCGGGCCCGTACAATTCGGTCATCCCATAGACATCATGAGCGCAGAGACCAAAGACGTCTTCTATTCTCTTGCGGGCCTCCTCACTCCATGGTTCTGCGCCGAACACTCCGATCCTTAGAGCGAAATCCTTTCTCGGATCGTAGCCTTCTGCGCGGCTTGCCTCGCAAAGATACACCATGTAGGAAGGTGTGCACGTGACCACTGCGCTTCGTAGATCACTCATGAGCATGAGCTGCCTTTTCGTGTTACCAGCACTTGTCGGGATCACGGTGGCGCCCAGCGCTCTGGCGCCATAGTGAAAACCAAGACCCCCCGTGAATAGGCCATACCCGAACATGTTCTGAACAATG
>PMBQ01000277.1 GCA_003152955.1 Candidatus Bathyarchaeota archaeon | reverse complement strand
ATCCGGAGGGACAAATCCCTGAACGTCGGGGACTTGCGCCAAGCGTCAAGGCCACGTATGCCGTCCGGAAAGCGGTTGTTCCAGGTCCGTCTTCGGAACTCCCTCCAGTCATACTTCAGCATTGTTCTCCCCGATCACCAACTGGCTAATGTGTATCAGGTTGCGACAGGTCATCACGAATATCGCAAATCAAGTACGATATTTTCGGACACGGGCTCTCAATTTGCCCGATTATGCTTCATTCTGTTCACACACGGTTCCTGTCAATAGGTATGAGACAAATATTTTTGAGGTTAAGCCACCAATATTCCCGATGGTGTGGTCGGTTTGTTGATCCAGACTTCGGTCGGCAGAGGCTTGACCTGTGGGATTCCTCTGACGAACCGCTCCGGATGTTCCGCGTATACTTTGACGAGTAGCTCTAGGCACTATCGCAAGATCGGTTCGTGAAAGTTATAATGCACCATCGCAGGTGTGAACATAACGATCCCCGAGTGTCGATGCACGTCGTTGTGCTATTCAAAAAACTTTCGGCAGAAGGCTCGGGCCTGTTCGATCGAGTCAAACCGCTCCGGAAAATCTGGACGATACTTCAACGTCTTGAACACTGGTTCTGAATACGGGTTGTCGTTCGAGACGTACGGTCGAGAATGCGTTTTGGTGATACCCAAATCGGACAGCAGTTGTGCTACTGGCCCTCACGCCGCCGAGTTCGTCTATAGGTTTGTTGACTACTTGATGACCAAGGGAGAACTACACAGAAGGAAGATCACTGACTGGACAGATCGAACCGTTGCGGAAACAGGACGCAACAGTTTGACCTTCGAGAAAGTAGAACAAGATTGTCGGTGGTTTTTCCTGAATTAAGGACCGTAAAGCTTATCATAATGTTTTGCAACAAGCCAAGAAAAAACCGCGAGCACAGCGAGAGGAAACGTTACCAGAAACCAAACAAAGGGTAATTTCAACGTGTCGTTTCCCAGGGAGGATCCGCCTAAGCTTAAGACAAGCGCAGCAAAACCATAAATAAGTACTATAGAAGAGGGCAATAATGCCGAGCGGACTCCGAGAGAGCCCGATCGCGGTCGTACCGAAACCGCTAGCAGTCGGACTTAATTTGGAAGATTTGGCCATGGAAGGTCTTTCCAGAGTTGTGGAAAGTTCACAACGGTGAATCCACGGAGCGCAGGAAATATGAACGATCAGCCAAATGGCCCGGCCATTGCAGCACCGGAATGTTGGACATCAGAGCCCCCCGGACAGATTGAGCGTGAAAGAGATTGGATCGATTGTGTGGCACGGATCTAATCGTGGCAGGCCCGTTTGAAAATGGACATTTCTGCATCTGTTCTGATTCACCTCTGAAGGCACAGAATCCCCTGAAGGGTTTCGATTAGCCTTCTGGATTTGAAGACAATTATCAACTCTGTTACTCGAACCTGTTCACCTCATTTGATTGACTCGCAACAAGACTGTGAACTTCTCCAAAATTTGCCCTTCACGCCTCTTTCCATCTTTCTTGTTCCTACTTCCTCTCGTGAACCGATCTCTTGAGTGTACTTAATGATTCACTAACAAAGGTTCAAAGAGCTGTAAGTTGACCCGCTATACTCGTCACAATACCGACCTCCTGATCTTATTGTGAAGGTGGTGTTAAGATACCCGGATTCTGAAATGTGTAATCCAGAACACCATTAATGCCTTTGGAGAATTGTTCCGTAAGCAGAACAATATTATCAATGTCGCGATACTCCAAAGTTAATGTTGGGCCCTGGATGGTGACGTCCAGAAAGCCATTTTGGCCGACAGGGGATCCATCATCCAATTTGTGTGTACGAGTATCATAGAGCATGATCGGAGCCTTCGAAAGATCGGGTGTGCCAACCTCGACGGGCATTCCGCCGTGTCCTAAACATCGGGCGTAGAAAGTCAGGTCGTCGTCTGTGGTATATTTCTTATAGGTGGCAAGTCTATGCTCATGCCCCCATATCCATACAAATTCCCTGCCTTTGAAGAATTCAGCCAATTGCTTTGCTGGTTTCGGGTAATCCCCATCAGCGAACGCCGAGAAGCATTGATGGTGTGAAAGTAGCAGAGTTGATTTGGGATTTTGGTCCGGCTTTACCGTATTTCTTAACCAGTCGATGAAGCTGCTTTCCAGATGGCAATCGCCGCCGATAAATGGGATCGTGTTTATGAAAGGAATCCAGCTGAGAATCGGTATCCCGACCGAATTATAGCCGGTGTCAATTGCGATCACACGCCACTGAGAGGCTTCAAGGCAGAAATAGCTCGCAATTTGCCCCTTCGGGTTTCCGGTCATTCCCAGGGTGGGCAGGAAGGTTTGGAAATAGGGTCCACCTCTTGCGTACATCTCGTGATTACCATTAAGTGCGAAGCTACCCTTTGTCCCTTTCGGCCAGTACACACCGACATGCCCCTTCATCGGTTTACCGAGGCAGTTCTCTGCGATTTCTGGTCCGTCCCCGACATAGTAGACGTCGCCAAGGTGGATGGTAATATCACGCTTCGGGGTATCCATCAACTGAGCTATGCGATATGCCTCATACGTCCCAGTCCCCCAGTCACCAGCTATCGCGATTTTTATGCTTTCATCGCTGCCGTCAGCAGGCGAGAGGGGATAAACGCCGCTACTTCCGCTGTTTTCATAAGCAGGGAAATCAATTCTGGAAGAGAAATAGTTCTTCACAAACTTCCAAACCCAAGGCCAAAGGTTCTGTGGAAGGAACGCTTTGAGTCGCGGAAATTTCGAGGTGGGGGCAAGAGCATCCACCGTCGCATTGAAGTGATTTGTAACTGCAAATCGCCCGATTATTGGTGATTTGCTCAACTTGCGCAGGTTGTTCGGTTTGCGGAATTCGGAGGGCGGCGTAGCTATTGGTTCAGGCATGATTCACTACTCCTTTCCAACCAGGTTCAAACACACATCCAGCTCGTTTCCGAAGAACATTCTATCATTTGCCTCGGGATATTTCGCAGGTATCGCGTCCACCAGCATTGGGATTTCGAAGTGCATTGATCGACTCAGATCCAGGCTGGTGTTAACTAATCTCTAACGCCTACTTCAGAATACCATAATTCGTCCGGAGTCACATCCACTGAGGCAATATTAGGTGCGACATTCCATGAAGATCCGAGAGCTTGCCGATACGTCGTTGCCAGGAAAGCGCTGCAGAATAGCAGTTTTTGGATGCCAGGTTTCCACGCAAGTCCAACGAGGAGCCTCACTAGCTCCCGCAACAAGCCCGGCAAGTCATACTTATAGCCTTGAGACTGCAATTGTCTCCCCGCCGTCACGATGCCAGACCTCTGAACGTCGTTCAAAAAAGGCAGAAAGCACAAACCGCAGTTCGTGACCTTTTCGTTGTCATAATCTCCGACAATCCCAGAATAGATTCCCCCCTCTCGACCCTCGAGTCCTTTTGTGAGAACGCCTAAATCTTCTATCAGGTCCGAATTCCAAATGATCGAATTTCTATCATCACGAATTGTGCAGTCAAGTATGGCCGTTTGGCTTCCGTGATATGTTTCTGCCAGGAGGAAGCAATGAGACCACGGACTTGGCTTACCCGGATGGAAACTACTCAGGCTCAATGCTTGCCTAATTACATTATCGAGAGGTCGATCCATCGCCACGAATACCATCGCCCCATTTAACGCTTCTGGACCGTGTTTATCCTTCGAAGCTTCGATGAAGTCTGAAATATTCATTCTTCTACCTCCCCTTCTATTACACACATTGGGTTGCTATAGACGCACTGAACCCGATATCGCCTGAATTTAACTACTGCGGTTGCTTTCCCGGCGATCTTGGAACGAATGATTGAAATGTGCAAATGTCCTCATGCCAATCAAGGCAAGTTTTCCCATGGGGGGCCTTGGAAGACCGATGAGAGGACTTAAGGCCTAACTCCAGAGTGTCGGGGTTAGCAGTCATAACGCAGGACCAACCGAAGTGCGAGTGAGGTCTCAGTTGCTTAGTGGAGAGGGAATTCACGGACGCCCGATAAGATATGACGGTGCTAAGTGGAACCTAAACCAGAAGCGGAAACAGGATTTAACGCAAAGTGTGTCAGCCTCTTGTGCGTCGATCCTATTGCTGGGGCAGAAAACTAAGCAGGCTTGCTAAATCTGTAGTTCTGACCACAATTACTTATTCTAATAACCAAATGTCAAGAAGAATATCTGCTAATTTGCTGAATACCAAGTACGAGAAGACTGCCGGTGCGTGCCGACAAATATCCAGCCGTCGGCAAATCTCCCACAACGGACATCAGAAATTGAGGTTCCTAACCATATTTCACGTATGGGCCCCGAGGTTGCCATCCCATACAATGGAGTAGAGGCCAATTGAGAACCGAATTGAAGGCCTAGATAGAATAACCCGAGGTCAAGGAGAAACTGCAGGAGGAGTAAAAGGTAGAATCCTGCCTCGAGTCCCCGATTTGAACCTGCAACTCGTCTAGCGCGCCTCGGAGCACGCAGGTGCCCTCTACATGCAATGCTTGAATTGCGTAGCTTAGGAGCATTTCTTCAGGTCCAGGGAGCTAGAATAAACCCCGAGTTCGTTAAGAGTGTACGGTTTTCACGCCCGTCAAGGTCCAGTGATATTCTCCACGTGATCGGATCGCAGGGCCAGATCATTCCCCAGTTTCAGGATCACCTGATTCCCCAGTCTCAGGGCCAAGTGATTCCCCACTTTCAGGGCGGCCTCATTCCCCTCCCCCTTTTCGGATGGAATTCGCCACCTCCGGAGTGACTGATTCTCAAGAACGGCCGTAGCTTGTTCCCAGAACGTTTTGAGCCACTTTCAGGGAGAGGCTATACATTGACGACATATTCCCGATTTCTAAGGGAAGGAATCGGTACACTGCCACCCTGTAATTCTTTCAAAAAAAGGGATCCCATGGTCAGTGATGTCTAGCGTCAAAGTAAGACGAATACTGGCGCTATTAAACGACCCGAGGAATCGGGAAAGGATGTTGCAGGCGATGAACCGGGAGAATTCCTTCCAATCCTCAGTCTTGTCACTCAATTCGAAGCATGCCTACCATGGGTTCTACTTGAAGTTGCACTTCAGCTTCGGCGGATTCCTTCGACCCTTCGAAGCCGACTTCTCCCTTAGCAATTCAATGAAATTCACCGTAGGCAATACGAATTTACCGTACGCTGACGTTCCCGTTGCCTGTCCAACGATTCCCTGGGCAATCCCGTAGATTGTCTCCCGCTTCCAGTTGATCGCCGAGAACGCGGCGTATCGAGTTGACTGCTTCCAAGACGGTACTTTCTGATTGAAGCCTCACAAAAATGCCCCCTCTGGAAATTCGCGGCGAATACGACAGGACCTTGCCACTACCCACAACTCTTCGATAGTCCAATAGACTTATGCCTCCTGGCTGAATGGGTCTGCTGTGGACTGACCCTCCGGAGGGATCGTAAACACGCCGACGTTCCCTCTCCATTCCATAGCGGCATTCCAGGAAAAGAGAAGCCGCTCGTTAATCGCATATTTCACGGCAACTATGCAGAACAAGTCATATCACTCCAAAGGGTTGTCCAGACAGCTGGGAGCTTCATTCAAGCGCCTTCAACATGCCAACCCATCGCTGACGTTCGGTTGGCGATGCTGCCGCCCACCGCTCGGACACCCTCACCGCCGATTCGACTGCTTCTCGGAGGTCGCGGCACCGACCGGGCGTGGATAGGACCTTTCGCAGCGAGCGCAGGATCTCAATGGAGGCGTCAAGGCTCGCCATCGCAGCCGCAAAGTCACCTCCCACTGCCTGTGCCTCGGCGAGACACGCCACACCGCTCGCGCGCCATCGTTGATACTCAGGCTCCTCGGGATCCCTGAGGGCGGCATCCTGAATAAAGTCTACGGCGACTTCAGCGTATGATAGCGCCTCATCTGCCGCACCGCCTTTCAAGTAGTAATGCGCCAGGCTGCTCGCAGCCCAGAATGTCATCCCCACGTCCTCGATGTGTGGATCCTCCGACGCCAGCGGGCCAAGTAGTCGGCACACCGCCGCGCACTCGGCCAGGGCAGAGCGGTGCAGCTGCTCCCGCGCCACGCCGGGCGGTGGCGGCGATCCGAAGACACGGAACATCCCCAGCTTTGCACGGCCATAGTGCAACAGGCCGGCGACGCGGCGTTCCTCGGGGGAGAGTTCTTCTTCGGGTCTTTCCATCAGTGCATAGGCCGCCTGGCGGCGGCTTGTGCGGTCCTCAACAGCGAGTTCGTGCGGCCGCGGATACAGGCTGAGGATTGCCTCGCGCTCGATCAGTGACTTTCGGTTCTGCAGGAACGTACCACGAAGGACCGCCCTCTCGACGGGACTGTGCGCGCTCCGGAAGAGTGTGATCTCGCGATCTCCTGCCATGCCTACGATTCGCACATCTAGATCGTTTTCTTCAAATGCGACTGGATCCTGCGAGCCCTTTTCACGTCCGAGCAGAGCGACGGCGAAAGTTGCCTGCTTCTCAACGAGATTCGAAAGCGACGGTACTTCCATTGTCTGCTCGAGGTGCGGCACGGTGGGACCGTTGGCGTAGCTGGAAATTGATCCACCCGGTCGCCACCGTTCGCCGTTCATCTCGAGATCAAAGGTCGCCGGCAGGTCCCGCAAGTCGGTGGCATCAAGTTGCGGGTCGAGCACGCGAACGTGGTCGAACCACTCGAAGCGGCCGTCGATGCGCTTGCCATCGCTCCGAATTTCCTGGTGATCGCGCTCGTGCATAGTCTTCATCCATCGGGGCCAGGTCCGTCCTTCGTGGTAGTGAGCAAAGAGGAACCACATCGGCAGAGAGAAAACCTGGTCAAAGGTGAACGAGACGGCCAACACCTTCTCGGAAGGGAGCGCCTCCGGTCGGAAGGAGATATTCAGCTTTCGGATGGTCGTCCCGCGAACGTCGTCGAGCGGCGCAGTAAGCTCCGGGAGCACGAGCGCCGCCTCCATCTCGTTCTGCCTCGCCTGCAGTGCTTCCTGCATCGCCGCATCAATCTCCAGGTCGCCGACGGCTTCCGCGCCGAGGACCGCTCGAGCGAGGCGGGCGCTTACGTCCGGCGAGGAGATACCGGCGGTCGCGTCGAGCATTACGCGGCCGAGCATGCTGTCTGGAGGTCGGCACGGTCGGAGCAACACCCCGAACAGACGCATGCCGCGCCTGGCTTCGTGCTCTTTACCGCGCGCGATCTCCTCGGTCACCCACGCTGAGGCAACTGCGGTGGGCGAAAGCAGTAGGCAGAGAACTTCGGCGTTGTCCACCCCTTCGCCCAGTTCGTGTTTGAGGTTGGCACCGACCCGGATGTCGAACACGTCTAGCCAGACAGTGCAGCCTCGGTCGGCGAGAATCCGCCGCACCGCCAGCGCTTCGGCGCGATCGGCCGAAGAGTACGATATGAACACTTTCACTGGCATCACGCTCTTCCTCCATGCGTCTGGAGCGTAAGGCATTCCGGAAATGTTGTAACCTGTTTTCTCCGTGCCACGGGATATACCTTCGCCTCCAAGAAAGTTGTGATAGAATCTACCTCACATCTAGCGATTTTCCAATTGCGGTGCCAAACCCACGTTACTCGGTCAGTTGAATCGTGTCGTAGCCTAGGCACGAGTCAGTGAGCTTGCCGCCCAGGGTAATCTTAGAGCCCAAAGGTTGACGGAGTTGAAGTAGCGATCAACACGCGCTGAGACGTAGGTGTATTTCTTGAACTCGTCGAGTACCGTCTTTGATTGACCATCGAAAACAACCATAGGTGTCACAATAGTATTTTGTAATGCGTTCTATATACGTCTAAGCAACCCTGCACGAATGTTTGGCCTTGAGCGACTACTCTTGATTACGCGAGACCTTGTTCCTAAATCGGTTTACCCAATGAATGGCCGCGTGCTTTGTCGGCGCTAGTTGCCGTTGGTCATCATATTTGCAGAGACCGGAGTGCTACCTCTTCATATCGATCAGCAACCGCATCGCAGATGGCACCGAGTTCATTTTGGAACGTTGAGTCGTCGAAAAAGATGTGAACGCGTTGGGGTGAGGTCTTTTTCCAAAAATCATCATGGATATCCTTATGGATTACCAGTACAAACGGCTTCTCGAGGCCCAATGCCATCCCTTTTTCCTCCATTATCCATACGCCGGGGGACCACCTTCGTCCCTTAACGTCATCGATTTCAAGTTCTTTCGTGAATAGCCCCAAGTAGACCGTACTTTGCTTTATTTGCGTGAGGACGTTCTTTAACACATTTCCCCCCGAATCTCTTGCCTTCATGAATCCGTCGACGACCTCAAAGCCCTTGTCTCTCAGGGCAACCTTGAGCATGTTGTATTGCAACGTTCCTGACGAAACGCTATATGATACAAACACGCGTCTTGGGAGATGGTGGCCTTGGGATAGGAGAGTGAATCGCTCTAGTTGCTCATCCAAATATGCACGGCGCCTCTCCCACAGTATCTTTCCAACGAAATCAGTCTCTCGCATTGCCTTGACGGCTCGATCGATGACCCTTCGCCTTGCCTCCTTTAGTAGTGACACGATTTGTCGCGGCTCTTGTTCAATTGTAGTATTCATAGTATGTCTCCAGACCACAGAAGTTCGAACTCCACCACTTGCGATTTGTCTTGTGAAAGAATCTGATGGAGAATCTTCTCAAGGATGGTGGCATCAATACCGACGAAGGGTCCATGAATGTTGTGAATCAAGCAATCCGTGATTGAGAAGTTCCCATCGCCAATATTGCGAGTGTACATTTCACAAACGTTAAAGTCATGTTCCCGTAGCGAGGCGGAGATGTGAGCTAGTGTACCAACATGATTGTGAGCCTTTACTCGGAAAGCAGCGTAACCAAGACGGCTAAAGATTATCACAAGCCTCAGTATTCCGGCCTCTGTATCTCCTCTGACCGAGACAAGAGGACGTCCGGGAACTCCATGGTGGTTACCAATATTCTTTAAGGCAGCTTTTTGGATTTCAGACACAAAATCCGGTGAGATGGGCACGGCCTTGTCGCCTAGTTCAGTAGATTCTCGCAAAACGATGTTCTGGCTTGCGCGACGAAGGGGAAGGATGCGGCGCAGTGAAAGTAGTGGCTTTCCGCCAAAAGGAAATAGGACATCCTCTATGAAGACAGCTGCGATTCTTGCCTTTACCTCCGGAAGGGTTGGTCCAGCTCCGGAATCAGTTGCTTGTACCGGTGCTCCAAAATCAGGTTTGTAGAATTGTGTACTGAGTTGCATGTCGATGTTGACAATACCTTTCAACTCGACCCCTTCAGCCCGGCAAGAAATGATGTCGATCTTTAGGTCCCGAAGAAGTTCGGTTAGCTCCGCAAGAATGCCTGGCCTGTCCATCATAGAAACACGTAGAAGCCAACATTCATGCCAGAGAGCGTGTGGTATAGGGGAACAGATTATCTCATGAGATTCAGATTGAGCATCTGTCTTGGCCACAGCCAAGTGAACTCTCAGACCAAGCGTAAACCCGAGCATATCCCAGATTGGATCTGGAATCTGCACTATGTTGTTTTCTATGGACTGAAGCTTGGAGATGATTATCATTTGTGGACTGTCCTTATACTGCAGTTCATGATGACCAATGGCAACTACTGCAAAACCCTATTGCGTTTGTGTGTCAAACTGAGGGTCACAACTTGTGCATTCTTTCGTGCATCCCTCTCTATGGTTCTCTCCGGGTCTCCAACCGTGATCCCCGCGACAACCAATTCCCTGTCGGTCGCTATCTGAGAATTCGCGTATCAGTACCTAAATGGTGCTTATGCGAGACAAAACCGAAATGAGAATAAAGCGTCATCTTCTGAATGTCGAAAGCCGACGATCAATATGGTGATTGTTGGATAGGAGCGACCTTGTTGAAAGTCCTTTGCCGCGTTCTAACTACCGTCCCCCGTTCCATAAATGATGAGGAGTGGACGACATCGCTAAAGCTAGAGCCAGCGTTCTGATTGGGTCACACTCAAGCCGAGGAAATCGAAAGCTCAATTGTGAGCTTGGGTTTTCAGAGGAGAGATGGAAGGGTTCTACGGCCAGGAAGAGGACCACTTTCAGGTGCAGCCTGTACCACCGGAGATCCTCTCCCGTTCACATTGCCGACCTATGTACTTGTGGGGAGGAATATATAGACGCACGTGATGATTGTCAAGGGAAATTCAAGCACCGAGGTTCAATTGTCCAATATACGAATTGGTTCGGTCTACGGGGGGCAGGTAAAGAGAACGTTCGGACTCTTTCGAGGAGCAGGTGCGAGTTGGTTTCGCTCCCCCCCTCTGGTCATTCAGGCAGTCTTACAGCATAGCATCCCCAGGAAAAGGCGGGAGGAGTTGCCGGGAGGGAGAATCTACAGCTGGCTCCTTGTTTGGGCCATTTTGTCAGGGTCCCTAGTGAAACGTGTTAAGGCCCGCGTGATAGCTCAATACTAAATCGATGGCCAAAATACAAGAAGCACCCGTGATGAGCTACGGGCATCACTTTGATTTCTGTGTCTTTCAAGGAAAATTGAGTATGCCCCCGCCTCCACAAACCTTACACGTCAATCGACGATTTCCGTTACAGCTTCTGCAACTGAGGGTTCCGGAACCACCACACCGGTTACAGGTCGATCCACCGAGTCCCGAGTAGCCACTACCACCACATGTTCCAGATGGAACCCGGCCGGTACTGTTGCAGTTCTGACATGGCAGCGAGCCACTGCCGAAACAATTCCGACACAATCCCATATTGCCTCCCAATTTCACGATTGAAGAATGGGGCGTCTTGTTTGGACATGCGTCCGTAGCACAATCCCTTTCTGCCGGTGCGGCAACGCTTAAGGTGTTCATCAGTGGTCATTAAGAACACAACTCGGCGCCAGCAACTGGACAGG
Source organism: Candidatus Bathyarchaeota archaeon (assembly GCA_003152955.1). The sequence goes on along the minus strand of PMBQ01000277.1, from coordinate 165 downwards.
GTGCTCGGAAGCTACGGGGGTCGGGGCAGTCCTGACTCACAAAACGGTGCTCACAAGGAGATTTCATGATGGAATACCGTGTAATCGGCAAAGGGGGAATGAAGGTTTCCGCGCTCGGGCTCGGATGTATGGGAATGTCGGACTTCTATGCCGGCAGGGATGATG
>PMBQ01000060.1 GCA_003152955.1 Candidatus Bathyarchaeota archaeon | reverse complement strand
CGCGCCAAGGAAGTAACACTGATTGCAACAGGGTTGAACCTGATTTGGCAAAAACATATCGTTGACCTTCTGATCGAACGTGCAAAATCTGGCAAGGCTAAGATCACCATCTGCATGGGCAATCCATTCAGTCCACACGTTCGAGATAGGCTAGTCGAAGAGGAAATGACAGGAGAGCGGGCACCGGTTGGGCGAGACGGAATTGAAAGAAATACCAAGGCCCTCTTGCAACGATTGGCTTTGGAGGGCAATCCACCTGCCCTCTCTATATGCTTATTCGAGCATTACCCATCTTTCGCAACTTTGATATTTGACAGGGACATCTTCATATATCCCTATGCCTACCAGCTTCTTGGGAATGACAGTCCCATATTTCATTTTCGCGATGACAGAAGTGACGAAGCTCGGTTTTTCACGTCTAACGCAACACGTATTGTCCATGATGCTGTTCCTGCCAGAGACGTAATTGCTGCACATACCGACCTCAAGTTCTACTCCGAAGATTGGATTGCAGCAGCAGTCTATATTGTCCCTGATATTCGTGAACCACTATATCAATTTGGCTCATCCATCATAGGATACGATATATGGCGGGAAATGGCGGTTGAAGCCAAAAGACAGGACACGGCTGAGACGCGTACATACATAGGAGAAGCCGCAGAGTATGGGTTTCATGTGACACTCGCAGACGCATTGTTCTTTGTTACGGAGGCAGAAATCAGTAGAATCAAAGCGGAATTGCGGATGCTGACAGAGGAGCTTCCTCCTTTTTCCCTTTCAAACCTCAGGGTTGCGGATAGGTTTGATGACATGGGAGCCGTCGTCGTACTCTTTGATGATGAATCTGGCGTGACTGAATTACTGCATCATGAATTGGTGGCACGTGTTTATCAATCTGCTATATCCTCCAACTACTTGGCTAGCCGTACCCAAAGGAAGGTTCCTCCGGCGGCGGGAGGCCGCAACTTGCTGATGACACAAAGGTATGGTGCTCCCTACATCCTGAAGCAATTTGAACCTCATTTCACGCTTTGTTCCATACCGCCAACCGATCCCGCGGTCAGAAACGAACTTGTAAGCAGGTTGCAAGTTGCATTTAGGGAAGCCGTATCAACCCAGAAAGTTCAAATTGATGCAGTGTGTCTGCTACTGAAACAGAAGGGTGACCAGTACTGGAAAGTTGCTGCAAAGTACCCGCTTTGCGGCAAGTAGCATCCCTGCACGAGAGTTGGAGCGCGATGTGGCTGGCGAGCGCGCAGTACAGACCAAGCATACACCACCAAACTCCTGTTGCTGGTCACGATGGTAGCGCGCCTATATCAGTGGCGCCGCCATCCTCTGAATGAGGTACACCTTCATGCCGAATCTGAACATCAGCATGGTCGCGTTTCACGGAACGCCCAAGCCCGCTTCACTACAACTGCTCTTGACAGATCTGTACGATCAGTTGGCTGGCGCGCTAGGCTCCAGTTGTACATCGGTGTTCGAGCCATATGGACCTGAGCAGATCCATGCTACGCTGATCGGCATGGAAGCGAATGTGGATAACTACCAATTTTTCAGTTATTGGTTCTCAAGAAATCGAAGCGGTGAGAAGCGTTTGCTCCATGTCGCTCACCTCCGCGAAATCGTTGAGCGCGCTACCTGCCGTGCTCCCATGTTCACAATTCGCTTCGGTGGTTTCAGAAAAGCCCACTGCACTTGCGTTGCGAAATCGGCAGAAGGGTGGAACTGTGCTACTAGCGGTGCTGAATTTCATAGTTGCGATCGATCGGCGTACGACGGGTCGTTCTACGGTTTCTCCCATGGGCCAGTACTGCTCACCGGTTGGCCAGTGCAAAGCTCTACCGAATTGGAGGTCTTTCCCCACCTTCTATATAACTTCCGCTTGGCCGCCGAACAAGCCGGCTTCTTGGACAAATATCACAGCGAAGACCGTCCGCATTGGATGGACGACGATTGTTATCTAAAGTTGGGATTCTTCCGCAAAGAAATAACTGAAGACCAATTGATCAATGTGGAAGAGGCTGTCCGCGAATATCTCCGCAACCGAGGTCCTGTCACGGTAGATCTCAGAGTGGAAGATGTCTCAATTGTGCTTTACAAAGACCCCTCTCTCAAGAAGAAAGATGTGATTGATAAAGTGTCTTTAGCTGATTTCATCAGCGATCACAGGAAAGTTGAGTTGCTCTACGACAGATTGCTGAGAATGAAGTAACACCGAGAACCACGAAGCGGCGTCACAAAGCGATATCTTGGAGCAGAAGATGAACGTGAGAGGCAAACGAGGCATTCTGGTCTGATTTCGCCAACCGATGAGTTACCGTGTCAAGGGGTTGAACCTTAAAAAAACGTTTCAAAGAGAAAAGTCCTGGGTTTCGGTGGTGGGCAATATCTCACCTTCCCTGCCTCAAGCGAATTTTTTTCGCTCGCGGGGGTGATTCCGAACCGTATGCAATTGTCTGCAGCAACGCCCGCGCGTTACGCCGTGGACTTTAGCTCAGATCACAATGCCCGCGCGTTACGCTTCGGACTTCAATTCAGGTCGCA
>PMBQ01000225.1 GCA_003152955.1 Candidatus Bathyarchaeota archaeon | reverse complement strand
GTTAGCGTAATACTCGTTAATGTTCTTTTTGCATATCTGTTCAACATCCTGGTCTGTTATAGGGCCTTTTCCAATCGCTGACTTCACTTCTTCATCTATCTGCCAGCGGATTCTCCTGAACATCGTCGATATTGCAGACCGGAACGCCGCTGTCTGGCGTTCTTCCGAAAACAGGAGTGCATTCGTCTCCAAGAAATGAAAAAAATGTTCTGAATAGTTGCTTAACTTCGAAAAACTCTTAGTTCCCAAGTCTGCGCGATACATCTTGATTATTGTTTCCCAAGGGACTGACATGAATTCGGCGGACCCGAATACCATGATCCCAACTGGTTCAAATTTCGACAACATGAACAACTTGTTAGCCGTGTTGTATATCTTCGAATTATCTGGATCGCGTAAAGTAACGGCGCTATCTGCGGCCAATGCCACAGCATTCTTGTTGATGATTGCGATTTCAGCTGTCATGTCAGCAACACCGCAGAATTATGGCAAATGCTCATAAGATTCGGAGACTCCGAACAGTAACGCGATTTCGCATTATATCGGCCAGAACTTCTTCATAGCCATTTTGCTACACCCCCATGATGTGAACAGGTTCCACGACGACTCCTGCTGAAGCTGTACGTTCCATCCCGACACTGGGCAGTCGCTCCAGCTGGGGGCCCGGAGCAGTTCTCAGGCCGTTTGACCGTCTGGCCCTGACTATTCACATATGTCCCATTGTCTGTACACTTTGGTTTCGGCGGCTTGTTGTGATTACTCGCGCTGCTGGAAGCAGAGTTGTTTTGAGATGTTGAGGCAGTATGGGTTTGGGTAACGAGAATCTGCGAGAGTAAAACTATAGTAAGAAACAGGGCCGAAAGGGGTCGTTTCATAGAGCCTCCTAACGGAAAATCGAAAACAGTGTACTCCCAAATCGCTGATTAGTCTTACAGAAGATCAGCTTGAGTTTTCTGATCGATAGACATCCCCACCAATCGCGCTAGCGCCTCCCAGTGCCTCGGATGGGGGCGGTAGCCTTTTCGAATATTCCCCGCATACCATCTGGAGACTCCGATAGATGACCGAATAATGGAAGTTGGAATGTTTGAGAGCAGGGGCTGAATTTTCTGCCAGAACAGTTTTGGTGTGAGCCATGAAGGCTGGTCCGATGGCTTCCACGAATGTTGTGCTAAGGCATTCTTACGCTGAGTATTCGAACGTTTTAATCGGGCTTCAGGACTGTTTGCTGTCCTACGTCCAATCCGTGCAGCATTCAGCATGTTCCTGGTTGCGTCACAGACCGCACAATCTGAGCAACTTGCACTTCTATTCTGGATTATTTTCCCGCAGCCAGGGCAGAGATTTTCTATTTGGGGTACGATTGGCGCGATTTTATCCGATGACATGCCTTTAGCTTTGCGTCTGTTTCTCTGCGTTAAGTGTGTAGGCGCTAAATTGCTCTGTGTTCGCTTATGTGTCGTTGACCAGAATTGTTTAGTTGCCCATTCCGCTATCGGAGCAACCGCCGATCTCCAGATAGCTGCTGTTTCAGATAGACGTACGGCGAAGGGACCCATCAATCGACAGTTGCCGTCTCTCTGTTCGAAGAACCACTCCCGCTTCAATGGTTGTTTTGTAATCCAATCCAGCAAGTACGAATCGACGTTCGGGCGAACCGGCTCCATAAGATCGCAAGCGAGACTGTCCCGAGCTGGAGTATCAACATGCAGAACGCCTAAACCGGGATCAAGTCCCAATGCAGCAGCTGCGAGCCGAGCCTCAGACTCCAATACGCAATAAAGGTAATTAAGGATTGCGTTCGGCGGATTTGCGGCGAGTCTGGGTGATCCCGTCAACGGCGAGACCCGCGTTCCGAAACTACGCCAATGTTCAGGGACGCGCGGCAGGTCATTCTTAGGGAAGTTAATTGGTAATGTGCTCCATGCTGACCAATACGCGCGGGCAGCTTGAGACTCAATCAGTCGAACTTTGGAGATGCTGTCAGCGTTGGGTAGATCAGCTTTGAAATGTGCAATCAGGTCCGCAGTTTTACAATCAAGTAGCTTGTGTCGCGCGACTTGTTCTTGTCCAACTAGCTTCTTGCCGATTAACTCCCGCGCGATTCGCAGGGCAGCTCCATTGGAAATGGCGAGGGATTGAGCCCGACGGAGCTTGGAGTCCGAAGATCGAACTGGGCCGGTCGTAGTAAGAACTGTGCCATCGCGTTCAAGCATTACAAAGCTCGCTTCCTGATCGGCTAACCAGCGGAGTGCGGCAAAGGAAACCATGCCGTCTGAGCCGATCACGATGAGACGTCGCAGACCATGTCCAACACGTGGAAAGCGGGCTTGTCGGCGGTCCGTCCCGATCCCGTCCTCAAGAATGAGATGTCCGCGATCAACGCGGACGGAAGTTCCGTACCCATATAGGGTAATTACCCCTTGTCGAGGATGAATGTTTGCTAGTGATACATCAATTGAGGCCATACTGTCCTCCAAGGCCTAGCACAGTGCGAGAATTCCAGGCTTATTTCACAATGCGTTCTTCTTCCTCAAACAGCAGATCCACATTCGAGGGCCGACTGACACGCTTCCAATACTCTCGCGCTATCGCAAACGGTAGGTCTCGCGTGGATACGGGTGGACTCGATTCGAGTACAGTTTTGATGGACCAGCGCAGGTAGTACCATTTCTTCCGCAGCTCCGATACTCCAAGCGATTTCTTAGTTTTCTTGTCTTTCAGCCATTGTTCGGCATGTTCAACAAGGTTGGACCGTCGTGCGTTAGATCGAACGATGCGTTCGATAGACCTGAAAATCTGCATCGATAGACCATCTGCACCGGGGGCAGGATGCTTTTTGCATCTTTGGGCCGATTGTCTCCAGCCGATGTGCGGTAATCCGGCTAACGCATTTGCGATGTTCAGAGGTGTTAGCCGATAACGGTTGCTTTTGCAGAACCGAACGAATTCATCCCGCGCAAAGGACGCCTCGCCATCAAGCAAGAGATCACGAACATCATTTAGTTGTTTCGATATCGCCGAATATTCCGCCTCTGACGCGGCAAGCTTCTGACTGCGTCTTAATATCTGGTCTTGAACTTTTGATTTGTCGTTCATCGATAAATCATCACTTAAGGCGCGCTCCGCTTTCTCCAGAGCCCGACGGCATTCCTCTCGGGCTTCGGATGCATTCCGAACGGCCTTATTCAATTCCCCCAGCTGACGACGCGTGACAGTCAACCACTTGGCGGTGGCAGGCGTCGAGGATGGTCTCAGAAGGCTTTTGGCTATGTGATGCTGATTGCAAGATTTGTTTGGGTCATTCCAGACCCGTATCGCATCGAGAACATCCGCTGGTTTCTTAATCCAGGGAACCCGTTCTCCAACATCAGCCCAAGTTTCCTCAAACAGCCAGACGAGATGATCTCGTGCGCCCCAAAGTGTCCCGTCATCGATTGCGATGGGGCGACCCCGTTGAGGCTCTGGCTTCTCATCGGTGAGAAGAGCCATAAAATTGTCCGCCGTGTTATCCATATATCCATTCATGTTATCTCCATGTAATACATAAACAATTCTATATATATTGCCATGTAATTACAATGTATGTATTTAATACTTGCCATGTATGTTGCAAGCTATTCATATGTAATGTGTTACATTTCGCATGTTAAACAACTTCGAGGTTGATTATATGCGAAAATTAAAGATTAGACGAAGAAAAAAGGCTAATACAAAGGGTTCGAAGCAAGTGTTGCGGCAGAATGCTAAGCACCCGTCACGCCCCCGCTCACTTAAGCCAGCAAAGAAGTCCGACCCTAGTTCTTCTCTGCGTGAACAAGCTGAAAAGGTACGCGTTCTTGCTGCCCTCAATCGGGTCCGGCGGGGGGAAGCGAAATCAATCTCCGGGGCGGCGCGGGCTGAGGGAACCACTCTGAGAGCAGTGCGGAAATTGGTACCCAATGCACTTATTAAGCATCGACTGAGCGGGCGCATTCGAGTTAAGCCTACCGACCGATACTCGGCTGATGTACAGGTTTTGACCCGCGAGGGAAGCCTAACCGTAACAGCACGCGGTTCCCGGCAACGCGAACTTGCCGGTCGCCACCGTGCGATCGTTTTTCGCGTACTCCGGGGAATTGATGACCCATCGGCTTTGGAACAGTTTCGCGGGAAAAAAGTTGGTGGCCACGAACTGATTAGCGACTACAAGCTGCTTTCCTCCCTTGCGCAAGCAGGTGTAGTTGGCCATCTCGATACCCTTTACACGAGCCCAGACGTTGCTGCATGAAGAATCCCTACCCCATCGCGCGGGCTCGGCGCATGGAAATGCGCCGTAAGCAGTTGGGGAACCCGTCTCGGTGTTTCTACTGTGCTGAAACGGATTTGTTTTGTTTCGAAGAAGATCATCCAGTTACCCGCCTACTGGATGTGAAATTCAAAAGGGTTGTTTGCCGCAATTGCCATCGGAGGTTGGAAGCTAGCAGGGACATCAAAGAACTCACCAAGAATGGCCAGCACGATGTGGCCGAATCAGAGATTGAACAGCTCTGTCGGTACTTGCTGTTGTTGGCCGAAGATGAGGATTCACAGGCAGAACTATTGCAGCGCGAACCCAATATTCCAATTAATCTGATTATTGACGCTTCTCAGGCAAGGGCAGCTTCTCTTCGTCGCAAGGCACAAGCGTTATTATTGTCCAACTTACCTGTTACAGCACAACGGTAGGATTGAGACTGATGCTCGACAAATCTATAGAAGAGAAGCACCAACCAAGAAGGGTTCCGCCAGAAAAAACGCCAGTCTTTGTTCGCTCTCACACGCGTGTAAGGAATGAGAAACCGCGCAAAGAAGGCGAGGGAAGGCTACGAAAAAAATGGGCTAACTATGCGCTCGTATTCGATTGTGAAACGACAACGGATATCCGACAGGATCTTAATTTTCTCTGGTGGCGATTTTGTGAGCGAAAGCAAGACACCTATTACTGTCAGCGCGAGGGTCTTGTGTATGCAGACTTCCTCGATCCGAAATCAATCGAACTGATTAAGAAATACGCGAAGAACCAGAGAGCTGATGTAGAAGACGGCTGCCCAGAAGACGTCCTCGTGCAATCTCGTACAGTGTTTGTAGACGGTGAGTTCTGGACGGCTGTTCAGGCTGGCTCGGTTATTGTTTGCTTTAATGCCCCGTTTGACCTTAGCCGATTGGCACTGGAGTATCGGGAGGCTCGCAATAAAAACACTGGATGGTCCATGGTGTTTTGGAATTACCAGGGCAAGCCGGACAAATTCAAGCCGAAGCTAAGATTGAAACCAAAGGATTCGCGTTCAGCGTTTATCAGTTTTGGTGGGGGTGATCCGAACAACCGTACGATTTATCGCGGGCGCTTTCTTGATCTGTCCGTCCTAGGATGGGCATTACGCAATAGGCATATGACGCTCGACGGATTCCTTAGCTCTTTTGGGCTTGAAGGAAAATTCGATCACGAACCAACGGGGTGCGTTACAGAGAAGGAGTTGGCATACGGTCGGCGCGATACGGAACGAACAGTTGCGCTACTCAATGCCATGAAACGCGAGTATGACGGATTTCCGATAGACCTTCCGCCCGAAGGAGCCATGAGCGCGGCGAGTATCACAAAAGCGTTTCTCGACAAAATGGAGGTTGAGCAACCATCGCAGAAGTTTGACCTGCCGGACCATATTTTGGGTAAGTGTATGCAAGCTTACTACGGTGGTCGTAGCGAAATCCGGATTCGGCATGAGGAAGTACCGATTGTGGTCTGCGACACAACGTCTGAATATCCGTCTGTTGCCGGACTGCTCCGCTTGTGGCCCCTATTGATTGCGGCCAATGTAGAGGTGGAGGACTGTACCGAAGAGGCGCGTAGCATTCTAAATGGCGTCGATACTCAAACAATTCTTGATCCATCGCTATGGCCCCGTCTTGCATTCTTCGCTTCCGTGAAGCCATCGGGCGATATTCTTCCAATTCGTGCCCTCTATGGCGAGTCCGGCGAGACAAATATCGGCTTGAATCCGCTCACTTCAACAGAACGGATTTGGTATGCAGGTCCCGATTTAGCTGCATCTAGGCTTGCGAAAGGGGTCTCCCCGCAAATCATCGAAGCATTCCGAATTGTTCCGCATAGTGTGCAAGAAGGCATGAAGCCGACGACCATCGGTAACAGGAAAATCGACCCTGTGAAAGACGACTTCTTTCGCGTTGTGATAGAGGAACGAAAAAACCTTCCGAAGTCGCACCCTCACTATTTGCTTTTGAAGATCATTGCCAATGCGCTCTATGGGATTTTCGCGGAACTGAATAAGAATGAATTTGGCAAAAACGATGCCAAGCGATTAGATGTGTTTTCTGGTGAATACAAGTTCGATCAGACAACCTTTGTTGTTGAACGTCCAGGCAAATGGCAGTTTCCTCCAGCAGCCGCGTTGATTACCGCTGGTGGTCGGTTGATATTGACGATTTTGGAATGTATGGCCAAGGATCTGGGCGGAACGTATCTACTCACGGACACGGATTCGATGTTCTTCGTAGCGTCGAAAAAAGGTGGGCTCTTTCCGTGTCCAGGCGGCCAACACAATTTTCCAGACGGAACCCCTGCTGTCAAAGCGATCACATGGAAACAAGTAAAACAAATTTGCGCGAAGCTCAACAGCTTGAATCCGTACGACCTAAATATCGTCACAGATATTCTGAAGGTAGAGGATTGCAATAACGACCGCAGGGGGAACCAGCATCAACTGTACGGGCTGGCAGTATCCGCTAAACGCTACGTCGTTTACACACGCAAAATGAATAACCTGGAAATCATCAAACCAAGCGAACATGGATTGGGGATCGTTTATGTACCGGACAAGCGGAGCCGTTACACGCCAGCCGACTGCAAAGATCACGACACCAATTATCCCCGGTGGATCGTTGAGGTGTGGGAGCGTCTATTAAGTGATCATTTCAAAGATGACAAAGATCTTGAAAATGCGCTCATCTCACGCCAATTGTGGTTTGACAATTTACCCGCTGTAATGCGAGTAAGGATCACAACTCCGAATGTCTTGAAAGCTTTAAGGAAGCGTGATCCGGGAGTTGCCAAGCCCTACAACTTCGCACTTTCACCGATACTGATTCAGCCTACGCCAGATTGCACACTAGTTGCGCCTGCCAGCAAACATCCAGAAGACTGGTTAACGAGGGAATACATAGAGATTCACAGCGGGGAAACAGTAATCCTGGGAAGCGAATACCATGGAAAAACTGTCGCGCCACAGACTCTTTCTAGCGTTATCTGGCGACATTTCCTTCATCCAGAAGACAAATCTCTTTCCCCCGACGGAGGATTCTGTAATGTCTATACGCGGGGGCTTCTCTTGCGCCGTCCCATTGAAGCTATTACGCCATTCATCCCGATCGGTAAGGAAATTGAGAGAAGATCGCAAGAGGGTGAAGATATCAGCGTCTTCGACAACGCAGGACCCGTCAAATATTATCCACGTAAAACAGCAAACACACGCCCCGCAGATGCAGCTTTGATACTTAGAGCGAGTCGCTTTTCAAAGAAATTACTCAGGCGCGAGTCTGGAGCCTCGCAACATGCTATTGATCGTTTCTTTCGCAGTGAACGCATTCACCCTGAAACGCGGACAAAGCTTGCTCAGGCGGTGGAGGAACTAGAGCGCGGTGGTCAATGAGTGACATGGCGGTGTTATGGCAATAGGCTTTTCAGAACTGACGCCCCAGACTGGGATGTATGGAACATCACGAGACTGTGTAAGCCATGTCACATACTCATGTACTACAGCCTTTGTAGATTGTCCCTACGTTAGTTAGGGGAAAGGCTGTTGGCAGTGATAAGGCGCGCGGTGATTTTCGAGGATGATGAGGTCGTACGCTCTATGCTGTGGCTATTCTTCGATAGACGTAAGTATGAGGTGTTTACCTTTCCTTATCCTGACCTGTGTCCCCTCCATATCTCTTTAAGATGCCCGTGTCCAATCGGCACCATATGTTCTGACATAATCATCTCCGATGTGAACATGCCAGGAAGGAACGGCATCGACTTTGTTGAGGAGTTGATAAGTAAAGGCTGCAAGCAAAGGTATTTTGCTTTGATGTCCGGAGTCTTTACCGACTCAGACCGAGCGCGAGCGTCCAGCCTAGGCTGCGCGGTATTTGAAAAGCCCATTGATTTGGGGATGCTGACTGCGTGGGTCGAAGCCGTGGAAAAGTTCACTCCCACGGAACGAGTGCTCTTCAACTGGACAGAAGTAGGGTAGTCAGTCCAGCCATAACGAATGCAATTTCTTTCAGTCGACAGGAATTGTCGCACAGTTTCACACAATTGTTGCAGGCGATTACAACGACGACTGTGCTGCGAAGTTACTCTCTACAAGTGCCGTACAATCTTGTCGTGGCGCGGACACCATCTAACATTTGCTATCGCGGGCGGGCAACAGGGTCTAGTCTGCAAATTCTATTCGGTCACGTCCTTTGTGCTTGGCTGCGTAGAGAGCAGTATCGGCACGGGTCACCAGGGTGTTCAAATCACGAGGCTCGGACCCGAGAAACCCTGCGATTCCNNACAGCAAGGGTGACATGTTCTTTTTCTTCTACGTGGGTGATGACCACAAGAAATTCTTCGCCTCCCAGCCGCCCGCACATGCCTGACTTGCGGGTATTGGTCTTGAGAACTTCAGCGAAACTCTTAAGGACGGTGTCGCCTGCGTCGTGTCCGTAAGTGTCATTGACGTTCTTGAAGTGGTCCAGATCCGCCATAACTACCCAGATCGAGAAACCATGGCGCGCAGCTGCGTTCAATTCGCGGGTTGCCCAGACATCA
>PMBQ01000159.1 GCA_003152955.1 Candidatus Bathyarchaeota archaeon | reverse complement strand
ATTCCGATGCCACCCAATGCGAAAACTCCGATATGCGTCTTGATCTCGATCAAAGTCAGAACGATCCCGAGAATAAACATCAACGCTGCTGCCAGGTTGATTCCAATTATCCCAAAACCCAGTAGCGCGAGGAAAAGCATCAAGGCTCCGGTTATTTCAAGCCCATAGCCAGGAGTCTTGAACCCTATAATTAACGCGTAAATGCCAACGAGCAAGAGGACAGACGCGATTACAGGATTCGTTACGATCTGCAATAACTGAATGCTGATTCCAGGATCATAGGTATACTGAACCGCTTGCGATATTCCTGAGAAATCGAAGCTTTTCGAATATGCGACATTGGTCAGTGAACTACTTGGGATCAGTTTCCAAACTGACGTCCCCAGCGGAGTTGTTGATTGAACCAGAGTGTAAGGTTCCAATTGTGATAGAAGGCTCTGAAGAGTATCGGCAGCGAAATCAATCACCTTGAGCCTGAGAGCTTCTTCTGGTCCCAAGTTGATGTTCTGAGTAACGAATTCCTGTGCGGCAGTCTCATTTCTGCTATGCAGCCGCGCATTGTCCCGCATTAGGGCTGATAGTGCATTGATGAACTTGGAGTCATTCAGAACTTGGCCTGTTGATGTATCAGGTTGGGCTGAACCAATGGTGGTCCCGGAAGCCATTGCCGCTATATGAGAAGCCATTAGAATGTATGTGCCACCACTCCATGCTGCTGCACCTGATGGAGTAACCCAGACGACCACGGGCACCGTTGAATTATTGAAATCGTTCATTATGTTCGTGACCGACTGAAGATCTCCGCCTGGCGTGTTCAATTCGTAGACAATCAACCTCGCGCCATCTACTCTTGCCTCTTCGATGGACCGCGCGACCAACTCAGCAGTCGGACTGGCAATGTCGGAGCTTATCCGGACAACTAGCACGGTTCCTTGAGTCGCTGCTTGAGCCGGCTGCAATCCCGCCATTATTATGAAGGCCAAGACTGCGAGTAGGATGGCTTTCATGCTTGCTTGGCGTCTCGATTGTGTTAGAAAGATAGCTTCCTTTAAAGTGCGCGTCCAAAGTAACTTAGAAAAGTCATCACGATCGCATGACGTATGGTCGGGATATCATATCTTGACAAGCCCGAACCGAACAGCACAATCCAAGATGCTTACAATCATCTGGAAGAAGTTTCCTGTCGAAGCATGGAAACCAGGTTCCCCCTTTGAGACTCTAGTTCACACAATCCTCTCTCAGAACACAAACGATCGAAATAGCGACGCGGCTATGCGCAAACTCAGGAAACGATACACGATCACTCCCCGAGTGCTTTCGAAAGCACGAATCAGTGACGTCACCCGTTGCATTCGCTCAGCGGGATTGTACAGATCAAAGGCACCAAGAATCATCAANNATGCTGGACGACTATCACAGATTCTGAGTCTTCCATATGGTCGGGCGAAAGAGAAACTTATGGATCTGCCTGGCGTGGGACCGAAGACTGCCGATATCTTGCTCGCCTTCGTAGCAAAACATGCCGTTATACCTGTTGATACGCACATTGAACGTGTCTCGAAGCGACTTGGAATCGCTCCACAGAACGCGGATTATGAAAGGATACGAGGAAATTTGGAGGCTCTAATCCCTTCTCGCGATAGGCTTCAATTGCATCTCTCTTTGATCGCCTTCGGCCGCGCGATCTGCAAGGCACCGAGAGCTCGTTGCGCGGTTTGTCCAGTAAGTGATTTGTGTCCGAGCAGCAATGTGTAGCACGAAATCTACAGAAATTGTAGATCAAAAACTCTTTTTAGTGAAGTGCATGGGCTCGAATAGCAGGTGCTATGATGCCGACAGAAGCAACTGACGGAGACATACCGTTCTTCGCTGAAGTAACAGCAGGCGGAAGGATCACAATACCTGAAGAGATTCGCAAGATATTTGAGATCAAGGACGGCGACGCGGTATTTTGCAGAATCAAGATTATGAAAAAGAAAGAAGTGACTTCCTTGCAGGTTAAGGAAAGCAAGGCTACTGCTTAGCGGCCGAAGCGGATAAGAGCGTACGCCCGAGAGCTGTCAACTTCACTCTAAGCTTACCACGCTTCCCGCGCTCAACCTCAACCAGCCCAAGAGCTTCAAGTCCCCGTCCTTCTTCAGAACCTCTTATGTGATAGCTCAACAGTGGTTTTCCATAGTTTGAAAGCACGCTTAGCTTTTCCAAGCTCTCAACATCTCCGCTTGACCGTTCTATTGCACGAAGGATCTTCATCTTAGGTTCTGTAACTGTCTGCGTATAGCTGAAATTCATCACCGGTAGCATGACAGGCTGTTCACCCACTACGTCAAATGCCTTGATTCCGTGGACAAAAGCCGCGGCTACTCCAGCGGAGGTCTCACGTTTTCCCGCTGAGCCGACATTGATTAGGAAATCTTGAAAACTCCCTGACTCTCCCCGAAGTACTTCCCCCACTGCTTCCAACATGGTTGCCACCGTTGCGTCTCTTAGCAGTTTGACGTCCACAGTCAGCTTCAGTGTCTCAGTCAGTTTCTTGGATAATTCCTTCGCCTGATTCAACGAATCATCTGTCGAGAGAAGAGTTAGCTTGTGAGCGGGGAAGTTTCTGAGACCTACAAGAACAGCGGCCTCGTTGCCGCCTAGTATTGCTATCTGTATGGTCTTCAGAGGCATGGGAGTGCGGTTCTGTTCACAAATAATTAAACGCTCTTGAGTGCCACACGAACGCGAATGATCACTGAATCTTCCTTTCGAATCAGATTAGTGTTGTTAGACGGAAGGGACGCACGTCTCATTCCTACTGAAGAAATCAAACGCAGCATTTATGATGTAACTGTCAGGCTTGCTCTCTTTCGTGACCGAGCTGGTGGTTTAGTGTTGCCAAGGAACTCCATTCGACAATTTTCATTGCCCAGCTCGACCTTTTTGTCCTCCCCATTGTATGGGGCAGTTTTCCTAATGCGCTTCAGTTTTGGTCTTGCACTTTTCACGCTCCCAATCTACCTTCCCCGACGCGACTTTTCGAACTTAGCTGTTGGGATAGTAGTAGCTGCCTATCCTATCGCTGAAACCATCTGTGGCCCACTGTTTGGTATCCTAGCAGATCGATATGGACGAAGAAGATGGATCTACATTGGCTTGGCGATTTCCACCGTCACCCTGTTTGCCTTCACCTTGAGCAGAAACATTGGTTTTCTCATCATCGTTCATGCCATAGAGGGTGTTGCTGCCGCCATGATTGTGGTTAGCTCTCTTGCCATGGTCACAGACATAAGCACAGTATCGAATCGTGGACGTGAAATGGGAATCTACGACTTTGCAAATCTCGGAGGTTACGTCATAGGTATCCTCATGGCAGGGATATTGAATCGCACGTTCTCTATGTCTGCATCCTTCTACTTTGGATCAATACTAGCCGGGATAGGAGCAATCCTATCGTACAAATACCTCAAAGAAAAAAGTATGGAGGTCGTGCACTCCACTTCATCTCCTATACAGACTATGCGTATTCTATTCACCAACAGACGGTCGGCAGCGATATTCCCGATATGGCTGGCGGTTACGATATTCATTGGAATGGCGTTGACATTCAGTCCACGTCTTGGACCTTCCCTCCTCATGACTAGCTTTCTGTTAGCTGGCGCCGTGCTTGTCTTGGCATTCACCCAGCCACTTTTCGGTCGTCTGTCTGACAAATATGGTCGCAACCGACTGATGACGCTCGGAATGCTATCGCTACTTGGTCTCATCGTATCAGCGATCGTTTTAATCAGGGAGCCTGCTCGTTTCCTTTTCATTGCACCTTTTCTGGCTGTGTTTGGTTTGGGCAGTTTTGCGTTCGCGCCAGCAGCGCTCGCTTGGCTTGGAGATCTAGCGCCGTCGGAGGGGCGCGGAATGACTATGGGCGTCTATAGTTTCGTGATTAGTCTCGGAACAATAATCGGGCCTCTCCTCGGAGGCTATTTGCTCGACCGATTTGTATTCTCAAGCCTCTTCTATGCTGCCCTAGTAATCCTCCTAGCAGCCTTGGCTCTGGCGGTTGTTCTCGCCGGGCCAGATCTGATAAATCTCAACCACAACGCGCATCGCTAGTTGATGTTCCCCAAGCCCCGACTGTCTCATTCGCAGACCCAAGCCCACGCCCAACACACCTAGGTCGCGTTTAAGCCGAAGATCGGGAGCCACTCGAAAGGAAGCTGAAATGGAACCCGACAAGACTAACCAAATAAAATGGTTAGATTGGACCGACAAAGCGTTCCAACGCGCCAAAGAGGAGAAAAAACCAATCCTGCTCGATATCAGTGCTGTCTGGTGTCACTGGTGTCACAAACTCGACAAGGACACATATTCTGTCCCTGATATCGCAGAGTATATTCAATCACATTTTGTTCCCATTCGGGTTGACACAGATAAACGACCTGACATTAATCGTCGCTACAATATGGNNGTCGAGTCATTGGTGGAGGCACCTACATCCCGCCAGACCAAATGCGACAGACGCTACGAGACATTCGATCATCCTGGGAAAAATCGCAAGACAAATCGACACAGAACTTCGACATGCCCCAACCTGAAAGTATCCCTAGCGGTTCGCTATCTGAAACTATCATCGATGAAGTCTTAGTGGAAATAGCCAACAACTTCGACCCAATCTACGGAGGTTTCGGAGGGCAACCCAAATTTCCGAGCACGGACGCGCTCGAACTGGCTTTG
>PMBQ01000272.1 GCA_003152955.1 Candidatus Bathyarchaeota archaeon | reverse complement strand
AAGCGTTGGGCTCGGCGTGTATTTGGTACCCGCATAGTTCACTAAGTCCGCGGATTCAATCACAACCGCTGGTTGCGCTTGCCACTTGTCGTCTCTTTCGGCAACTACGGCGGCATCAACGATGTGGTCATCTAACGCGTATGCAAGAAGCGCGGTGACAACGCCACCATCTTGCGCCCTGTTCTGAATTTCTGGTCTTACGGCGCGACCGACAAACACCCCTCGGTTAATCCCCAGTGTCTCTTCGGGTAGTCTGGTTCGTCCGTGGAGGTAGATTTCAACCTTTTCTGGGGAAAATTCGATTTGCGGGCATTGGTAGTAGCATATCTCGCATAGTGTGCATGTTCCTTTGAGCGTGGGTTCTTCCCCTGAGGGCCAGAGCACGTTGACGGGGCAGGAGGCCATGCAGGCTCCGCAGAAATTGCATTCGCCTTTACGTATGACTTCCGTCATCAGATGATCAAAGAGATGTCGCGTCTCTACCATTTCCCAGCCCCCTCCTTCTTGATCGAATTTTGGCGCGACCAAACCATTGGTATGTGGGAAAGGCGTTGTGGTTGTTGTTCAGACTTGTTTCTCGCTTTGTTTTAAATACGTAAATCTGGTAAGCCCGACAGATGCCACCAGATGAGCGAATAGAGGCCCCGAAAGCGTTCACGAGACAAGCAACCGGTATTGTTAGGGCAGTTACTCCTTCCGGTGCAGCGATGTTCAACAGCAACTCGGTAAACCTCGGTTACACGCTTTTCCTATGTCTCGTCGTTCTCACCCTGCCTGGCGCAAGTCTGTATGGTTCGCTGATTCTGACAATTCTGCTGATCGTGCCATTTCTCTTAGTGTATGTTTTCTTTACAACCGCGATGCCGCGCTCAGGTGGCGATTACATTTTCACTAGCAGAACCTTGAACAAGGCTGTTGGTTGGCCCGGGCCTATGTTGGGTTTTGTGGGTAACTGCAGCATGTGGGTTGCGGAGGTAATTTTCCTCTCGATTCAGAGCCTTTGGGTTTCGACGCTCTACATTTCATCGGCGTTCGCTACCGTGGGTTATCTAGCGAACAACAGTCTTCTTGTTGATCTTGGTCAGCTCTTCGCTACGCGTGAGGTATCGTTAGTTGTTGCCCTGCTTGCAATCGCATTGATAGGGGCCACTATGATTGTGGGAATGAAATTCCACATCAAATTCCAGTGGGCCATCACAGCGATCGCGATGCTGGGCACTGTAATTGGAATCGGAGCATTGTGGGCGCTATTTCTAACCGGAGGGCATGCGACCTTCGTCAACGCGTTCAATTCATTCGCATCGAAGTACATGAGTGGAAGCAATAATCCATATGATGACATTCTGAATGCGGCAGGACCAGCACCGCCCTTCAGCGCATGGTGGACGCTGGTAGGTACGGGCGCCCTATTCACAAGCTTCGGGTACGGATATTTCTCAACCTATTTCGCTGGGGAGATTAGGCAGGCAAACAGCGTCAAGAATCAAATTTACTCAATGTTCGCGCCAGTGCTTTTCGTATTGCTGCTCACATTTCTCGTAATGGTTCCACTTCAATCCATAGCTGACCCAGGATTCCTTGGTGCAGCTCAGCTGATGAGCCTCGGCATATTGGGACCATGGCAGCTCCCAGTGCCGCCCTCGATATTCTTCTGGATAGGTTTGATGATTGGAAATCCTGTTCTGAATGCGATGGTGCAGATCAGCGGCGTCGCATGGAATATCCTGATACTCGCAATTCTCTTCCCTATGTTGACGAGGTCGATTTTCGCGTGGAGCTTCGACAGAATGCTCCCCGAGAAACTGGCAGCGGTCGATAACAAATACCACAGCCCGTATGTGTCAGTGATTTTCATCTCAATCCTTGCAGGGTTGCTTGCGACGGTATTCACGTTTTGGCAGGAGGCGACCCAGTTGGCGTACCTGGCAGTCTACGGCGCGAGTGGGATAATGATTGTCACAGCGTTCCTCTTCGTTTCGTTGTCCGCAATCGTATTCCCGTACGTGATGAAAGACACATACAGAACATCACCAGCCGCCAAGCACAGCGTAGGCGGATTTCCATTGATGAGCCTGGCGGGAATCGGATCTACAATAGTCATGATCATGTGGGCTTTCTTTTACTTCACCATACCCGAACTAGCCATAGCAGCAGATCAGACAGCGCAACTGATTGTCGTCTCGGTGATCGCACTGTCATTCGCAATCTTCGCCATCACGAAGCTAACCAGAAGCAAAGAAGGAGTCGACTTCGGCACGATCTACGCCGAGATTCCACCTGAATAGTCAAAAACTAATAATGCCAAAACAGTCTGCTTTTCCGCTTTCCTATCTCTCTTTTTCTTACTTGCAGGAACTACTGCAACCGTTTGCCAAGTTTCTCTGACATGAAGCAATTTATCTACAATCCACCTTCCATTGATTGCTGATGTGACCTTGCCAATCTACATCAGAACAAATGTGGAAAGGTCTGAACTCAGAGAAGTTGTACTGGGTTCGACGCCCGCTGACCTTGTTTTTCGCGGAGGACGGCTTGTAGACGTTGCGACAGGGGAGATCTATCAGGCTGACATTGCTGTCAAGGGCGAGAGAATCGCGGCTGTCGGTGACATCGATTCCATCGTCCCAAAAGCGAAGAAAATAGTCGATGTCAGCGGGAGGTTCATCACGCCCGGCATGATCGACGGACACATCCACATCGAAAGCTCCATGCTGACCGTGGATGAGTTCTCAAGGTTGGTTGTCCCGCATGGAACGACTGCTATATCCGCAGATTTCCATGAGATAGCGAACATCCTTGGCATGAAAGGGATGAGGCTCTTTCATGAGATAATGCGCGATGTTTCGCTGAGGGTTTTTCCTGTGGTCCCCTCGTCCGTTCCACTCTCCGACACCGTTGAAATTCCCAACGAGCGTATCGGGCTAAATGATGTTGAGGAGATGATGCAGTGGGACGATGTGCTGGGGCTCGGGGAGATACTGAACGTTCATGGTCTGGTGACTGGGTCGAAGGATCTTGATGACAAGATCAATCTTGCAGTGAAGTATAGAAAATTCATCGACGGCAACGCAGCCGGAATCAATGGGAAAGAGCTTCAGGCGTACATTGCGAGCGGACCCCAGCACGACCACGAAGCAGTTTCGAAGGAGGAAGCCATGCAGAGGCTCAGATTGGGCATGTGGGTGATGCTGAGGGAGGGCTCCTCCGAACGCAATCTCGGCGACCTAGTCGAACTGGTTGCGGATGGTAAGGTGGATTCAAGACGGTTCTGTTTTGCGACTGATGATAAAACTCCATACGACCTCAAACAAGAGGGCCATTTGGACCACAGCGTGAGAAAGTCAATACAGCTCGGCGTTGACCCAATGAAGGCAGTCCAAATGGCGACGATAAACTGCGCAGAATACCTCGGTCTGGAGCGTGAGCTGGGAAGCATAGCCCCAGGTAAAGTCGCCGACTTGCTGATAATTGACGACCTGAAGAAATTCAACGTTATGAAAACAGTCATAGGCGGAGAAATTGTCGCCGAGAGCGGGAAAATNNGACGAGCCTATCCGGAATTCGCCACGAAAACATTTCACCTTTCCAGAAGGATCGTACCAGCTGACTTGGAAATAAGAACGGACAAGATCGGAAGTGTGAAGATCAGAGTGATTGATGTCACCCAGGGAACGATAATCAGCAAGACCTCTGAAGCAGAGATGGATGTGCGTGATCACAGATTGGAAAGTGATATCGAGAGCGATGTTCTGAAAGTTGTTGTGATCGAACGCCACGGAAAGACGAACATCGCAATGGGTAAAGGCTTCATAATGGGGTTCGGCTTGAACGGGGGCGCGCTCGCATCAAGCATAGCCCATGATACTCACAACATAGTCTCAGTTGGAACAAACGATGCCGACATTGCAGAAGCCGTAAACCATGTCGCAGAGTTACAGGGAGGACTCGTAGCCGTCAAGAATGGAAGAGTCTTGGGAGAGTTGAGGCTGAATCTTGCCGGGATAATCTCCATGGATCCGTGGGAAACTGTTTCTGAAGCTCTCTTGAGATTACATGGGATTGTGAAGAACCAGCTCGAGTGCAAAATGAAATCGCCGTTCATGGTTTTGTCATTTCAAACAAGCGCATCCATTCCAGAACTCAAGATCTCTACTCGCGGCCTGATAGACATGCCGAACATGAAACTAGTTCCTCTGGAGTACAACTCTCAATCGAACCCCTAAGGCGTACTCTACAGTCCCTCCAAGAGTTGTTTTCTCCAGGATAATGCAGAAAGAGCCAGGCCATTTGCTCAATCATTTGTCAACAGTATTGAAGTCAATGGTGAGTGAAATCACTAGTCTGGAAGCGATTTTGCGAGCTAGCGAGAAGTGGTGAGACTCGCCTTGTCGGAGGAAGGCGCTTCCCTCAATCCCGCGCCCAAACTCGTTTGACTTGTTGACTAACATGACATGATCCATGGAGCGAAAGATCTTGGACTAGCTGCAATTGTTACGTTCGCAATTCTTGCCTAGTCTTTGTGGCTTCACTGGCATCGCAAGGGTGTGGCACACCCTTAGTGGTAGTCCCTTGCTCCAACGGAACGTTTCGTTGACAGGTTCGGCAAGATACAGGAGCTGGTGTGCACACACTTTCTAACGACGAACCACGGCGGTTCAAATTCGGGTGCTTGTCTCTCTGCCCATTCTTTTGCGCAATGCGCTATCTATGATTAATGCGCGCGTAACGATTTGCTGAAGGCTTACAGGAAAGCTTTCAGCATTAGCGATATAGACATATAACGTTATAAGCTCAAGCGAATATACTACGGCTTGGCCTATTGTAATGAACGAGATCATTTCGATGGTAATGCCTTTGCTCGCTGCGAGCCTCGTTCGAGTTCTGAACCACATAGGTGCGAATCAGGGTTCTGTCGGATCCATGGTTAGTTCAGCGTACACGTCGGATTGTTGAAAATTGGCATATGATTATGATGGCTTGGACGAATTGTTCGATCACAGCGGTTTCCACAAATCACGACTGTTTGACATGAGACGAACCATCGCTTCGATTCATCTCTGAGTCCATTACAAAAGAACTAACACTAGTTCCTTGGATATGCCGAGTTTTGACCCAGTGGTGGAAAGAAGCCTTAATCTTCTCATGCGCAATTTACGGACCGATGATTTCATCAGGCTCGATTCCTCAAGCCACTTTACGAATCGCCTTTACCGCGAACAGTTAGGCACGGTCTTGGAGAATATTATGCAGCAAGATATCTTGCGGAGACTGCTGTCGGAATGACCCAAATGAGAGCGAAATTGATCATAAATCCACAAGCCGGAAAAATGAAGAGGACATTACCTCCCATACTAAAATTGACTTTCGCACTACTCAAAACAAGATTGGAAGGAATGTTCACGGCCCGCGCAAACGTTGAGGATATCATAGAAGCAGTAACAGAAGAATGCGAACGAGCAAACATAAAACTAGATATGGAATTTAAAAAATATCCAAAACATGCAATGAAAATAGCTGAGGATGCAAAAAACAAGTACGACCTGCTTATTGTAGCCGGGGGAGACGGTACAGTAAACGAAGTGATCAACGGCATAGCTAATTCGAGAACAACATTAGCAATCATTCCTTTTGGCACATCCAATGTTTTGGCTCTAGAGTTGGGCATACCATCGGATACTAAAGAAGCAGCTGAACTAATCACAGAAGGAAAACGAACAAAGATTGATCTCGGCTTCGCAGAAATGAAGGAAGGGTCGAGATTTTATGCCATCGTTTTGGCTGTCGGTTTTGATGCAGCTTTGATGGAAAATGCTACTTCAGAATTCCGAAATAAATGGGGAATATTTGCAGAGCCGATTATGGGAATCAATTTCGTTACANNAGTTGATAGCAAACTCCAAATTCATTGGTGGTGGATATCAGATAGCAAACGCGGCAAACACAAAAGACGGCGTTCTGGATTTAGTGATAATCAACAGAAAATGGTGGAAAGTATTACCATTACTCCTCTCAGCATCGATAGGAAAAGGGAACAAATTCCAGCACAACGAATATTATCGAATAAAAGCCGCAAGCGTTTATGGCACGCCTGACTTGTTGGTTCAAGTTGATGGAGATATAGTTGGCACAACACCCGTGAAGGTCACAATTGTGCCAAAAGCATTGAACGTTATTGCTAACAAAGTTTGGCAAACCGGAGGCTAGGATCTATCTTATGGAAGCACTGTACTATGTCAGCAAACGCTCGAGAACAAACATATCCTATTGAGCAATAAGCCACCTAATTGTTTCGACCGAGCATATTTCCTAACCTGAATATGTTCATTCGCATAAATTGCAAGGGAAAACAGCCGCGGGGATGAAAAATAGCGCTGAATTACTTTTCATGCCTAATGGCGAAAATATGCTGTAGACATGAAGTGCATGTGCAAGTCACGCCTATTCACGCTGTTTCGCATCATCTTTTCTTTTTCTCTTCACGATTAGTCGTTGGCAACTCTTGGTTAATAACGACTTTTGTGAGATGTTGAAATGTAAATATTGACAATGTAAGCCAGAACACTCCAAATGAGTATCCTCCTAGAACATCGCTGAACCAATGAACGTTAAGATAGATTCTATCCAGTCCTACTACAATTGCTATGGCCACAGAAAACAAACTCCACAATATTCTGCGAATTGAAGATTTCCAACGGTTCCATGCAAAA
>PMBQ01000203.1 GCA_003152955.1 Candidatus Bathyarchaeota archaeon | reverse complement strand
TGGATGCTGAGAGTGCGGAGGTGCTGGAGAGAATCAGGGCGCTCCTATGAAGATAGCGTGGCAAACGATGCGGCTAGGCGAGGTGTGCGACATTCGCAACGGTTCTACGCCGTCAAAGGGAAATCGCGCCTACTGGGAGCGTGGAACGGTTCCTTGGTTCACGATTGATGACATGCGGGAACAAGGTCGCTCCATTTCTTACACGAAACAGAAGATCACTCAAGCGGCGTTAAAGGAAACCAGCGTAAAGCTGCTTCCCGAGGACTCTGTTCTTCTGTGTTGCACTGCATCAGTAGGAGAGTTCGCGATCACGCGGATTCCACTAACCACGAATCAACAGTTCAACGGGTTGGTTATCAGAAATCGGAACCAACTTGACCCGAACTTTCTATTTCACTATATGGCCACCTTGAAAGATGGCCTGCTTGGAATAAGCGGAAAAACCACCATCGACTTCATTCCCATAAGTCGACTCCGCGATGTGACAGTGCCTATTCCAACGCTCCCCGAACAGCAGCGGATCGTCGGCATCCTCGACAAAGCGTTTGAGGCAATCGCCACTGCGAAGTCTAATGCCGAACAAAACCTGCAAAACTCCCGGTCTATTTTAGACCGCCGTTTGGAGGCGACGTTTGAAGAAAACAAAGACATATGCCATAAGGAACTTCTCTCGTCAATTGCCACATTCAAGAATGGAATCAACTACACGAAACAAAGCAATGGAGAGAGAGTAGGAGTTGTTGGCGTCAAGGACTTTCAAGATCGCTTTGCCGCCGAGTTGGAGAATATTGATACCATTTCTATCGATGGTTGTCTGAGCGAAGCGGAAATGCTAAGAGATGGAGATCTGCTAGTTGTTAGGTCGAATGGCAACCCGGAGCTTGTCGGCAGATGCATGTTAGTTACTGCAGTCAAAAAGAGAACCTGTCATTCTGGTTTTACGATCCGGGTCAGGCTGTCGACCCGAGAAATCCTACCAAAGTACCTATGCTACTTTATGAGAAGCATTGCTTCTCGCAAGCACCTTGTCGAACAGGGTACGGGAACAAATATCCGAAGCCTCAATCAGCAAGCCCTGTCCTCACTACCTATTTGGTTTCCATCGGTCGAGGAACAAACTACTTTGGTTTCGAAGTTTGACTCCATTTCAACCAATGGACGAAGTCTTGTGGCCCAATACGAGAGAAAAATCCAGACTATCAATGAGCTGGGACAATCAATCCTGAGCCGTGCTTTCAACGGCCAACTGTAAGTTAAGCCGATGAACGAAGCAGAAACCAGAGCCGACCATATCGATCCTGCCTTAGAAGCTGCAGGCTGGGGCATATTGGAAGGCAGCCGCATCAGGCGGGAGTATGCCATTACGCCGGGACGGGTTGAAATTCATGGACGTCGCGGGAAGGGACTGACGGCTGATTACGTGCTCGAGTACCGGAACACGAAGCTCGCCGTGGTGGAAGCCAAGGCGTGGGATGAAGAATTGACTGAGGGCGTTGCGCAGGCAAAAGACTATGCGGAGAAACTTGCTGTACGTTTTGCATATGCCTCCAACGGACAGGGGATCTATGCAATCGACATGGAGACCGGCAAGGAAGGTGAAGTATCATGTTACCCGGCGCCTGAAGAGCTCTGGAACACTACCTTTTCCGATCAAAATGCCTGGCGAGATCGTTTTGCCGGTGTGCCGTACGAAGATAAAGGCGGATCACATCCTGGACGGTACTACCAAGATATTGCCACAGAGCGCGTGCTGGAAGCTATTGCAGCAGGTAAAGACCGGATCCTACTAACCCTTGCGACAGGTACAGGCAAGACCTTCATCGCCTTTCAGATTGCATGGAAGCTATTTCATACCCGATGGAACTTAGGGGGCGAGCCCACAAGTCGCCCGCGAATCTTGTACTTGGCTGACCGAAACATACTCGCAAATCAGGCTTACAACGCCTTTTCTGCTTTCCCCGAAGATGCCCTGGTCCGGATAGAACCCGCCGATATTCGAAAGAAGGGGAGAGTTCCGAAGAACGGAAGTCTCTTCTTTACCATCTTTCAGACTTTCTTAAGCGGCCCGCCGAAGGATGGCAAGCCCAGTCCATATTTCGGAGAATATCCACCGGATTTCTTTGACTTCATCGTCGTTGATGAATGTCATAGGGGCGGGGCGAACGACGAGAGCACCTGGAGAGATATTCTAGAGTATTTTGCTCCGGCTGTGCAGCTGGGTCTGACCGCTACGCCAAAGCGGAAGGACAATGTTGATACGTATAAGTACTTTGGTGAACCTGTGTACATCTACTCTCTTAAGGACGGTATCAACGACGGCTTCCTCACACCTTTCCGGGTAAAACAGATTTCCACAACACTCGATGAATACGTATATACCCCGGACGATACCGTGGTTGAGGGAGAGGTTGAAGCCGGAAAGCGCTACGAGGAAAGAGACTTTAACAAGATCATCGAGATCAAGGCACGCGAGGCACACCGCGTTCGCATCTTCATGGACGAGATCAACCAGAACGAGAAGACCCTGGTATTTTGCGCCTCGCAGGCTCATGCTCTGGCTGTGCGCGACCTCGTTAATCAGATGAAGATCAGCACAGATCCGAACTATTGCCAGCGTGTCACGGCAAATGATGGTGAGCTGGGAGAACAACATTTGCGGGATTTTCAGGATAATGAGAAGAGTATTCCCGCAATTCTGACAACATCCCAGAAACTCTCCACTGGTGTAGATGCAAGGAATATCCGTAACATCGTACTCATGCGTCCGATCAATTCGATGATCGAATTCAANNCGATCCGGAATGGGACGGCGAGCCGATGGAACCCGAACCCTGTCCGAAATGCGGCTTCTATCCTTGCCAGTGCGAAAAGAAGCTACCTGAGCCTTGTCCCGTATGCGGTAAGCGCCCCTGTATATGTGCCGAAGAACCGTGTCCTGTGTGCGGCCAAAGACCATGTATCTGCAACAAGAAGAAAAAGGCGAAAGTCAGGCTTGCCGATGGCAAAGAGCGAACCATCCAACATATGATCTGTACGAGTTTCTGGCATCCGGATGGGACGCCAATGTCCGCAAAGCAGTTTATGGAATTGCTCTTCGGCAGGCTCCCTGATTTCTTCAAGAACGAAGCAGAGCTCCGTGCAATCTGGAGTAGCCCTGATACTAGGGCGCAGCTTATGATAGGCCTGGCTGAGAAGGGTTTTGGCTCCGAGCAGTTGGCGGAGATGCAGAAGATTATCGATGCGGAGAAAAGCGATCTATTTGATGTGCTCGCTTATGTTGCATATGCGCTGCCGACCTTAACGCGGGAAGAACGTGCCGATCGCGCAAGGAGAATTATTAGCATGCGGTTCACCTCCAAACAACAAGTGTTCCTCGGATTTGTGCTCTCGCACTATGTGCAAGAAGGCGTAGGAGAACTGGACAGGGAGAAGCTCGCACCGCTGCTTCGGCTGCAGTATCATGATTCCATTGCCGATGCTGTTGCGGATTTGGGAGAACCGGAAACGATTGGGAATGTGTTCGTGGGATTTCAGAAGTATCTGTATCAGCAGCAAGTTACACTGTAGTAGAAGGAGATTCCGTTCTGTCCGATCAATGACAAGTTTGTCACGAGCTGGTAACGAGGAACCCCTAGTGCTGGTGATCGAATATGTCGACGGGCCGGAGAGACAGAAGGCGCATTTTCATAGGATGAACAAGGTGCAGATGAATTGATGCGCGGGTATCTTCCAGTTTACATGACATTGGTCGATAAACGGCCTATGTTTGCTTCAGCGACATATAGGTCGAATGCGGATTTCGGGAAAGACTGAGAGCGCATGATCTTCCGACACCGTTTTCGTTGCACTCCCACCGTCCCCGGAAAGCAGTGGGCGGAGTACCGCAATCTGGTTCATTTAGTCCACCGCAACGAGCTGCTGAACGACCCGAAGCCGATCTTGCTTGAGGACAATGGCGAAACCTAGTGACAGGGCGATGAACAGGCAAGGACCGAAGAAACGAAAATCTCGCTCTACCTCCCCCTATTGGGTTCATACAGAAGTGAGATTACTGCCCTAGCTAAACTGCCATTCGCGGCCTACAACCAAGGAGAGAGTTAATGAAACGCATGCTCGTCTCTTCTGTCGGTACTCTTTCCTTCACCCTCACCATCGCAGGGTGCATGTCGGGACTTGATAGCCGAGAGATTAGGAGCTATAGCGCCAACTATACTCTGTCGTTATGGAAGGTCGAACGACCAGAAGAGGCATCACAGAGATACGGGTCACAAAAGGTGGATACGCTAGGCAGCAACTCAAAGTACAAATACCAATATCAAGATGATCTCATAAAGATCCTGTGGTCAGATGATTCGTATCCCTTCAATTTCTCTCTAGAGAACAAGACTGATCATTCGATCCAGGTTCCTTGGGAGAAAGCCGCTTACTTCGACGAAAACGGACACGGACATCGAGTGATCCACACTGTCAGAGTTCTCGAAATGCAGAATCCTCAAGCACCATCAATCGTTCTCCGAAAGGAGACAATTGAGGATTTCGTTGCCGCGCACGATTCAACCGATCTCGACCCCTGGCCATGGCCAGATGGTGCAGGTGTACGCACCGCGTCTACATGGTCTCGGGGTTCTTTCCTTCTGAATTATATTGACCTTCTGAATAATTCTGATACGTGCTCCCATTTCAGTGGCACATATCCGACGTTTAGAGATTTTGACACCCACATTAAGTCAAAGATCGGGAAAACTTATCAAGTCCTCCTCCCCTTGCAGATTGAGGATGTGACAAACGATTACATTTTTACGTTTAGGGTTGAGAGCGTTTCAACGAGAATCGACAGCAGTTCATCAATGCGGGGAAACCACTTTCGTCGATGAAAAAAGGACAGGGACATCGAGTGATCGACGATCACAGAATGAACAAGGTGCGGTTGAACTGAATCCCATGCCCTCGAAGCCACCCACAAACAAAGATATTGCCGCTCTCCTCAATCGCATAGCAGAGTTGCTCGATGCGAAGAAGGAAAACCCTTTCCGTGTTCGCAG